>DASUNK010000395.1:0-11764 GCA_036277195.1 Longimicrobiaceae bacterium
GGGCTGCTGTACGAGGCCCGCGGCGACAGCGCCCAGGCGCGGGAGGCGTTTCAGCGGGCGCTGGAGGAAGACCTTGCCTGGTATCCCTCGTGGATGGGAATGGCGCGCCTGGCGCTGCAGGCGGGGTCGCCCGCCGAGGCGGTGGAGCACCTGGCGCACGCCGTGGAGATCGCGCCCGACGACGCGGTGGTGCGGTACGAGCACGGCAACGCGCTGTACGCCGCCGGCCGGCTGGAGGAGGCTGCCGCGGAGTACCGGGCCGCGATCCACCTGGAGCCGTACTGGGCAGAGGTGCCGCTGCGCCTGGGACTGGCATACGACAACCTGGGCCAGCCGGATCTCGCCGTCCCCATGTACCGCACCTACCTGCAGCGCGCCCCGCGCCGCCACGCACAGACCATCGAGCGCGTCCGCCAGCGCCTCGCCGCGCTGCAGCCGGGCGGCTGATCTCAGGCGGGCCCACGTCGGCCCCCTTACGCGAAACCGCGCCCCACCCGGGGAAACTGTCCGCCTTTGCGGAACGAGAACGGAAGGCCGGCGTCCCACGCGGGGATGCCGGCCTTCGTGTTGATGCTGCATGACGGCAGGCGCTACGTCGTCGCGCCGCCGCAGCTGGAGCCGGCCCCGGCGGTGCAGCCGTAGCAGTGCGGGCCCAGCACGATCTCCCGGCGGGCCAGCGCGTCCAGGTCGAAGTCGAAGATGGTGCGTGGCGCCGCGCGGTGCACCGGCAGCTCCAGCATCTGGTTGAAGTCGCAGTCGTAGAGGGTGCCGTCCCACCCCACCGAGAGGGTGGTGCGGCACATCACCCCCGCCGCGGCCGCCGGGTTGAAGGCCGTCACCAGCCGCTCCAGGTACTCGCCCAGCCCCCCGCTCTCGTCCAGGAAGGCCAGGAAGCGCGAGATCGGCATGTTGGTGAGGGTGTAGAGCGCGTTGAACTCCACCCCGTGCAGCCGCAGCAGCTGGCGCTTCCACTCGCGCTCCAGCGCCGCCTGGCTCCCGGGGAGGAAGGTCCCCACCGGGTTGGTCACCAGGTCCAGCACCAGCCCGCTCCCCTCCCGGCCGTACCCCAGCGCGTTGAGCGCCCGCAGCGCCGCGATCGACTCCTCGAACACCCCGTCGCCCCGCTGCGTGTCGGTCCCCTTCTGCCGGTAGTGCGGGAGCGAGGCCACCACGTGCACCCCGTGCTCGGCGTAGAACTCGGGGAGCCAGGCGTAGTTGGGGAGCCGGGTGATGGTGAGGTTGCAGCGGTCGATGACGTGCTTCCCCGCGGCGCGCGACCGGATCACCAGCTCGCGCCAGCGCCGGTGCAGCTCCGGGGCCCCGCCGGTGAGGTCGACGGTGGGGATGGCGGCGCGTTCGATCACCTCCAGGCAGCGGTCCACCACCGCGTCGGGCATGGTCTCGGCGCGGTGGGGGCCGGCGTCCACGTGGCAGTGGCGGCAGGTCTGGTTGCTGCGGCGCCCCAGGTTGAGCTGGAGCACCTCGATGCGGGTGGGGCGCAGCGGAAGGAGCCCCGCGCCCGCCAGCGCGTCCGCGAAGGTGCGCGCCAGCGGCTGCGCCTCCAGCAGGGCGCGCTGCGCCGACGCGGCGGCCAGCGGGGCGCCCCGCTGCTGCAGCGTGGGGAGCACGCGGCGGTGGTTGACGGTGGTCGCGGGCACTGCGCTCCCTTCTACATCCCCAGCCGCTCGGCGTGGTTGCGCATCTGGATGCCGTGCACCAGCGACGACCCGCCGCGGATGGCGGCGGCCACGTGCACGGCCTCGGTCATCTGCTCCGTGTCGGCGCCCTTGCGCAGGCAGTCCTGCGCGTAGGCCTCGATGCAGTACGGGCACTGCACCGCGTGGGCCACCGCCAGCGCGATCAGCGCCTTCTCGCGCTCGGTGAGCGCCCCCTCGGCGAAGACGGCGTTGTACCAGGCGAAGAACTTCTCCGCGAGCTCCGGCGCGTCCTTGGCGATCTCGCCGAAGCGGGGGAGGTCGTGCGAGTCGTAGTAGTGCGTGTGCATCCCCCTCACTCCCGCTCGATGGCCCCGTACTCCTCCTTCAGGAGCGTGAGATAGGCGCGGATGCGCTTGGCGTTCATCCCCAGGTCGCCGCGCCCCACCCGCGAGACGGAGCGCACGTCGACGCGGGAGATGCCGGAGGAGGGCATCACCCGGATCACCACGTCGTCCCGGAAGCCGAACCACCCCGTCTGGTCGGTGGCCTCGATGCGCCCCTCGCGCAGGTCGGCGTCCGCCACCTCCCACCCCAGGTCGCGCACCGCGCGCAGCGCCACCGCGTACGCCGAGTCCGGCTCGGCGGGGATCCACACCGGCCGCACGTCCGGGTACGCCTCGCGCTGCAGGGCGGCGACCGAGTCGCCCTCGTAGTCCGCGGGGTTGGTGGCGTCGTCCGCCTGGCGCACCGCCACCAGGCTGCGGAAGACGGGCGGGTTCTCCGTGTCGGTGGTGATGTCGTGGATCGGCGGCACGTCGCCGGCGGAGCGCCGCCAGTTCCAGGGGAGGAAGAAGGCCAGGAACCCCAGCGCCAGCGCCGCCAGCCCCGTCCCCAGCCGGCGCCGGCGCGAGAGGACGATGCCGGCCAGCGCCAGGAGCATGGCGGCGATGCCGGCCTGGGCACCCCACTTCATGAGGTCGAAGCCGGTGCGGAAGTGCCACCACCCGAAGCGGTACCCCGGCCCGCCGAGGGCCACCAGCAGGAAGGCGACGATCCCCAGCGCCAGCGCGATGGCCAGCAGGTTGGCGCCGAGGCGGTCCCGGCGGTGGCGCTGGCCCGGGACGGGGTGGGCGGAGGTGTGGTCGGCGTCGCTCATGCGGAGGCTCCGGGCTCGCGGGTGCGCAGTTTCTTCATCGCCACGGGGATGAGCGCCAGCACTCCCAGCAGCGTGAGCGAGAGCAGCACGTCGGCGGAGAGCAGGTCGCCCGGGCGGTCGATGGTGGCCAGCGACTCTCCCAGGTACACGAAGACGAAGGTCCCCGGCAAGATGCCGACGAGCGTTGCCAGGAAAAAGGTGCGCACGCGCACGTCGGCGAGCGCCGGGGCCAGGTTCACCAGCCAGAAGGGGAAGACGGGGACCAGCCGCAGGAAGAGGAGGTAGTTGAAGGCGTCGCGCCGGAAGCCGTCGGCCACCTTCTGCAGCGCCCGCCCCATCCGCCGCCGCGCCGCGTCGGCGAAGAGGTAGCGCGCCGCCAGGAAGGCGCCGGTGGCGCCCACGGTGGCGGCCAGCGTCACCGCCGCCGTCCCCACCCAGCGGCCGAAGAGGAACCCCATCGCCATGGTCATGAAGACGCCCAGGGGCACGCTGAGCGCGGTGGCCGCCGCGTAGGCCAGCGAGGCGCCGGCCAGCACGGCGGCGTAGTTCCGGTCCGTGTAGGCGCGCAGCGCCTCGCGGTGCTCGCGGATGGTCTCGAAGCTCAGCCAGCGCGGGCCTCCCAGCAGGAAGAAGGCGGCCAGCCCCCCCGCCAGCACGGCGAGGAGCGACGCCCGCCTCCAGTCCACCTTCACGCGGGCGCCCCCCGGCGCAGCTCGGCCGCGTGCACCGGCACCGTGCGCACCCCGCCCTCCGGCGGCGGCTGCGGCGCGTCCGCCCGCAGCAGCTCGAACATCTTGCTCCCCAGGGTGGAGAGCTCCTTCACGCTGGCGGCCACCGTCTCCAGCGAGGCCAGCTGCTGCTCGGTGGCGGCGGCGGTCTCCTCGGCGGCGGCGGCGTTCTGCTCGCTGATCTCGGTGGCGCGCGTCACCGCCCCCGCGATGGTCTCGTTCTGCTCGCGCGCGCTGGCGGTGAGCGACGAGACCTCGGCGATCTCGGCGCGCAGCCGCGCCACCCGGGTGATGCTCTCGCGCAGCGCGGCGCCGGCGCGGTCCGCCCCGCTGGCGCCCTCGGCGATGTCGCCGCGGGCGCCGCTGATGGCCTCGGCCACGCGGGCGATCTCGCCGCGCACCACCTCCACCAGCTCGCCGATGCGCTGGGCGCGGTCGGCGCTGCTCTCGGCCAGCTTGCGCACCTCGTCGGCCACCACGGCGAAGCCGCGGCCGTGCTCGCCGGCGCGGGCGGCCTCGATGGCGACGTTCAGCGCCAGCAGGTTGGTCTGCTCGGCCACGTCGCGGATGGCGGTGGAGATGGAGCCGATCTCGCCGCTGCGCTCGCGGAGCGAGTTCACCTCGGCGGTGATGTCGGAGAGGCGGGCCGCGCCCTCCTTCACCCGCGCCACCAGCAGCTCCACGTCGTGGCCGGCGGCCTCGGAGCGCTCCAGCGTCTCGCCGCCGAAGCGGTCGGCGCTGGAGAGCCGCCCGGCGATCTCCTCGCTGGCCGCGCGCAGCTCGGCGATGGCGCGGGCGATGCGCCGGAAATCGTCCGTCTGCCGCGACGAGCCGTCGCTCACCTCCTGCACCGCGGCGGTCACGCTCTCGCCGGTCAGCCGCAGCTCGGCGGCCACCCCGTCCACCTCGCGCGCCAGGGCGGTCAGCTCCTCGGCCGAGATGCGCACCCGGTCGTCCACGCGGCGCAGGTGCAGCGCCATCCCCAGCTGGCGCTGGATGCGCCCCAGGTAGTCGCGGTGCCCCTCCTCGAAGGGCTCGGCCCCCGCGCGCTCCAGCCAGAGGGCGGCCTCCACCTGGTCGCGGTAGTAGAGGGGATAGGCCAGCAGGTGCTCCGGCGTCTCCGGCGCCTCGCCGCGCAGCGCGCGCTCGATGGCGCGCGGGTCGCCCGCGCCCGGGTCGCCGCCCATCTGCACCGGGAGCCCCGCGTCGTCCAGCGCCCAGAGCGAGGCGGCGGTGAGCTCGAAGTCGTCGTGCAGGGCGCCGATGGCGTGGCGGCTGACCTCGTCCACGTTGGCGGCCTGCAGCAGCTCGATGGCGATCTTCTGCGAGCGCTCGTTCAGCCGCCCGGTGTCGAAGAGGTTGTAGCGGCCGATGGCGTAGGCGAAGGCCACCGGCATCACCACCCAGAAGAGGGCGTAGACGGGGAGTCCCGGCACCGCCTCGGCGCCGAGCGCCTCGCGCGCGCCGGGGAGGGCGGCCAGCCACCCCGGCCCCATCCCCGCCAGGATGCCGGCGAAGGCCCACCCCAGCTGCCGGCGCAGGCGGGGGCTGGCGGTGGCGGCCAGTCCCGCGCCGAAGAGGGCCAGCGCGCCGAAGAAGGCCACGAAGTCGAGCACGTCGTCGCGCACCACCCCGTCGAGCAGGCGGGGGATGGTGGCCGCGCCGGCGAAGGCGCCCGCCACGCTCGCCAGCCAGAGCGCCAGCACCGCGGCGTAGAAGGCGGTGATGGCGGGGAGCCAGCGGTGCACGCGCCGGGGGAAGGCGAGCGCGGCGGCGAAGTGGAGGAGCGAGGGGGCGTGCAGGAAGGCGCCGAGCGCGAACACCACGTACGCGGCGGTGGGGCGAGGCCCCTGCAGCGCCGCGGGGAAGACGGGGAGGAGGAGCCCCCACGAGGCGGCGTGGATGAGGAAGGCCGGGCCGGCGGCCACGCCCACGGCGCGCTGGTAGGCGCGGAAGCCCACCAGCAGGAAGACGTACGCCATCAGCGCGCACGTCAGCACGGTGGCGGTGCCGGCGCCCCCGGTGGTGGTGAGCGCGCCCACGGTGAAGCCGATGAGCGCCAGGAAGGCCAGCGCGGCGAGCGCGGTGGCGGCGGCCCGGTAGAACGCTTTCATGTGCTGACTCCGCGGAGCTCGTTGCGGAACCGGCCAGGCGGGGCGTCTGGCCGAAATCTAGCGCGGACCGGCGCGGGCGCCAGCGGCTCCGCGGCCGGCCGTCAGGCGCGGCGCACCACGATCTCGCAGGCGTCCGCGCCGCGGTGCATGCAGGCGGTCTCGCGCACGCTCACCTGCTCGCCGTAGTGGGCGGCCATCCCGCGCACGATGCCGATGGTCACGCCGCACATCCTCCGCTCCGAGCCGTAGTGGACGGTTACCTCGTCGGGGGCGGTGCGGACGGCGCGGATCTCGGGCGGGCGCGCGCCCTCGTTCTTCAGCCGCACCACGCGGTGGATGGTCTCCTCCGTGTTCTCCAGCACTTCCAGCGTGCGCCACTCCGGCTTCACCAGCGCGCGGTACATGGCCAGCAGGTCGGGGGCGATGAACTCGCCGAAGTCCTCCAGGATGGCCTGCGCCGGCGTGCCGGTGGCCCGCGAGGCGGCGGCCACGATGGCGGCGGCCTCCGCGTCCGGGTACTCTGTGACGGGGACGTACATCTTCGCGCCGAGCCCCGCCTCGCGGAGGAGCGTCCGCCACGTGTCGCCGCCGTGGCGCGCGTCGACGTACTTCTTCAGCTCGGCGAAGATGATCCCGTGCATGGGGGGGCGTCCTTGTGGCGGGGGCGGAGGGGGGAACGTCCGTCCAAGTAAAAGACGCCCGGCGCACCCGCGCAACCAGGAAATAGGTACGCGCGGGGCCGCTCCGCCGGATGCATCCTTCCCGCGCGCGCTTCTGCGACGGGAAGGCGCGGAACCTGCGCCTCCGGCGCGGGAAGCACTCCGAATCAGCGACAGGGGACGGGAGCATGGAGACGCCCAGCAGCGCGCGGCACCACGACCTCGCGGCCGCGCGGGGACCGGTGCCGGTGGCGGTGGTGACGGTGAGCGACTCGCGCACCGAGGACACGGACACCAACGGCAAGTGGCTGCGCGAGGCGATCGCGGCGGCGGGGCACCGCGCCGCGGGCTACCGGCTGATCGCCGACGAGCCGCGGCTGGTGGAGGCCGCGCTGGAGGAGATGGCGGCGGGCGAGGCGCGGGTGATCGTCTTCAACGGGGGGACGGGGATCGCCCCGCGCGACACCACCCACGACGCGCTGGCGCGGCTGCTGGAGCGGCCGATCCCCGGCTTCGGCGAGCTCTTCCGGATGCTGAGCTGGGAGGAGGTGGGGGCGGCAGCCATGCTGTCGCGGGCGACGGCGGGGGTGTATCGGGGGCGGGTGGTGTTCTCGGTGCCGGGGTCGCCCGCGGCGGTGCGCCTGGCCTGGGAGAAGCTGATCGCCCCCGAGCTGCAGCACCTGGCCTGGCAGGTGGCCGGGCCGGAGTGACGCCGCTCAGACGTCCGGGTGAATCAGCGTTCCGAGCTTCTGGAGGACCTCGCCGAGCACGGACGGCGGCACCCGGTCCAGGAAATCGGCCTGGCGAGCCCGCCAGTCGAGGCTCTTGACCTGATCGGAGAGGATGACCCCGCCGACCTCGAGGGTCCGGGGGATCGCAACCTCGAAGGGATACCCTTTCACCTGGCTCGTGATCGGGCAGAGCAGGGCCAGACCGACCCTGCCGTTGTACGCGGCGGGTGAAACCACCAGGGCCGGGCGCCGTCCGGCCTGCTCGTGACCCGCCTGAGGGTTGAGCTGGATCCAGACCACGTCCCCACGCTCGGGAACGTAGGACGTGCTCACCAGGCCTCCGCTCCCAGGCTGGGACCGGTTTCGGCCTCGGCGTGCAGGTTCTCCGGAGTGATTCCCGCGAGCAGGTCTTCGAGTCGCAGGCCGGGCATGGGGAGCGGCGTGACCACGAGCCGACCGTCCTCCAGCGTCAGGTCGACTTCGGTCCCCGTCTCGAGCGCGGTCTCGGCGGCGAACGATCTCGGAATGCGCAGGGCCAGGCTGTTGCCCCATTTCTGAACGCGGACGCGCATGCACCCCTCCCTCCAGTTTCGTATCTACAGTGAAGATACATGAACCGGGAATCAGGCACAACCGGTCGAGCACCGCCTAGATCCGCACGCCGCGGCGGACGGTGACCGCGGAGCCGTCCGCCACGAACGCCGAGTGGGGGCGCACCCCCAGCACCTCCGCGAGCTCCGGCCCGTAGAGCGCCGCCAGGTCGCACTCCAGCGCGCTCTCGCGCGCCGGCCAGACGCTCCAGCGCGGGTGCTCCACCCGGTACTCCAGCGTGCCGCCGCCGCGCTGCGCCGTGTATCCCCAGTAGTGCTCGGTGATGAACTCCTCCTCGGACCCCAGCAGCAGCGGCCGCGGGCTCCCCGCCACCCGCGCCCGCAGCCCGCACCAGCGGCCGGCGTGCCGCCACCCGTACTCGATCTCCCCGCCCCCGCCCTCCTCGCCCCCCAGCGTCACGCGGCTGCGCATGGGCATGGCCACGTACTTCTCGTTGTAGACCAGCCGGGCCGCCGCCGCCACCAGCGGCCGCGGGACGATCTCCTTGAGGAACACCACGCCCCGGCGCCACCCCTCCGGCCCCCGGCGCCGCACGTAGAAGCGCAGGTTCACTTCCTCGAAGTCCTGGTGCAGCGGCACCCGGCACCCCAGCACGCGCGTCCCCAGGAAGAGGAACCCCACCATGCTGACGTAGGTGACGCCGTTCCACGCGTCCAGCTCCGTGCCCGCGGGCACGTGCGGGCGCAGCAGCGCGGGGTCCGCCTCGTAGTTGAGCAGGGCCAGCCAGCGCCACTCCGCGGTGAGGAACACTCCCGGGAGGGGCGGCGAGGCGGTCGCGGGGGGGCTCAGCGGGGCCTCCTCGGTGGTGGTGCGTGAGTGCGCTAACGATGGCCGCTCGGCCCCGCCCCCGCAACCAGCCCGGAGGCGCCCGTCCTTATCGCACTTCGCACATCGCACTTCGCACTTCGCACTTCGCACTCCGCACTTCGCACTCCGCACTCCGCAATGCGGAAGCGCCGCACCCCGGGCGGGATGCGGCGCTCCGTCTTTCACGTGCTCCTGCTCCGGCGCGTCAGGCCGCCGCGCAGGTCTCCCCCAGGCTCCGCGCCAGGCACTCGCCCTGCGGGACGAAGTAGCGCGGGTGCACGTTGTGGTTCGCCGCGTCGCGCGGCAGGTCGCCCAGCCGGCCCAGGCGCCGGTGGTCGATCCAGCTGTGCCCGCCCTCCATCAGCAGCGAGAGCCGCCGCTCCCGCAGCAGCGCGGTGATGAAGTCCGCGTCCGTCACCGGGGCGATCGGCCCCAGCCCGGCGGAGACCGCGCGGACGTGGTTCAGGTCCGCCAGGGCACCCGGCTTGTCGCCGGTGAACCAGCGCGCCTCCGCCCGCAGCAGGATCAGCTCCTCGTTGCGGATGATCGGCACCGGGTCCGTCGGCTGGGTGTACGCGGTGAACTTCAGGTTGCTGGTGATCCCCGAGATGGTCCTCGGCGGCACCGTCACCAGCTTCCGCGCCACCCGGGCGTCGCCGGGCTCCGCCCCCGTCGCCACCGAGGGGTGGGCGTACACGGTGGCGTTGGTCAGCAGGTTCGCCGTCTCGCCCGAGGCGGTGCCGTACACGTGGTACGCCCCGCGGTTGAGCGCGGCGAGCGTCGGGGTCAGGTCGACGAACGACTGCGACAGGCTGGTGAGCGCCGCCGCGTAGTTCCCCATGTACACGTCCACCCGCGCCTTGAGCGCGCGGTTGAACTGGAGGAAGGTCGGCGGCGTGTTGAAGCCGTTGAACCCAGCCGAGAGCGGGAAGGGGAAGGCGGCGCCCCCGGCCAGCAGGTGCGTCCGCCCCTCCTCCAGCAGCTGCACGATGTGGGCGAACACCTGCGCCTTGGTGGCCAGCGGCGGCGGGTCCGCGTCCACCGGCTGGTTCACGTCGATCGGCGCGCCGCTCAGGTCGCGGGCGTTGATCACCAGCAGGAAGTCCAGCGCCTGGATGGTCTTGGCGAAGCCGCGGATCGCCTCCTTCTGCTGCGCCGGGAACCCCGCCACCGGGTCGTCGGAGATCACGTTCAGCGCGTTCAGCAGGATGTTGGCGTTGCGGATGTTGGCGTAGCGCAGCGCCCACAGCCCGCCGCCGAAGGCGCCGCTGTTGGAGAGCGGGCCGATCAGCAGCTCGCTGATGTAGCGCGGGTCCGAGCCGTCCAGGATGTACGCCTCGCGCCCCACGATCCCCAGCTGCGACACGTAGCTGGTGCGGTCCGTCTGGTCGTTGCGGGCGCCGATCAGCAGCCCCGTCGCCAGGTTGCGGATCGAGGAGGGGTCGGGGCTGGTCTCCACCTCCTCCAGCCCCGGGTTGTTGTAGTCGGGGACGCTGATGTCGTTGCACCCCGCCGCCAGCAGCGCCGCGGCGACGAGCAGCGCCATCCCCGGCCGCCGTCGATGGTTCGTCGTTCGCATGGCCTCAGAACTCCAGGTTGAAGGAGAGCCAGAAGCTGCGGCTGGGCGGGAACGGCGCCACGTCGAAGTTCCGCCCGATCTGCTGGTTGCCGAAGTTGCTGACCTCGGGGTCCAGGCCGCGATAGTCCGACCAGGTCACCAGGTTGCGCCCGCTGAGGGTGATCCGCGCGTCCTGCACCCGGTTCCAGAGCCGCCCCACCACCTGCTGCGGGAGGGCGTAGCTCAGCGCGAGCTCGCGCAGCTTCACGAACGAGGCGTCCTCGATGTACTGCTGCTGGTAGGTGCCGAAGCCCGAGATGCGCTCCAGCCCCGAGCAGTTGGGGTTGCAGTCCGGGATCGCCCGCGGCGTGGTCACCCCCGCCGGCAGCTCGTAGTCCTCGGACACGCCGTTGGCGTCGTAGAGCAGGGTGGTGAGGTTGATGATGTTGCCCCCCTCCTGCCAGTCCACCAGCCCGTAGAGCGAGAGCGGGCCGAAGCGGAACTCGTTGAAGAAGCCCATCTTGAAGTCCGGCGTCGCGTCGCCCAGCACCTCCAGCACCCCGGCGTTGGGGCCGATGATCTGGGTGGCGCTCTCCCCCTCCTCGATGAAGAACTGCCCGAGCGCCGCCGAGCCGAAGCCGAAGCCCTGGGGCACGAAGGAGGGCACCGGGAGCTCGCTGATCTCGCTGCGGGTGCGGTAGAAGGTGGTGCGCGAGATCCAGGTCAGGTTGTCCTGCTGGATCGGCGTCACCGCCAGCGCCACCTCGAAGCCGCTGGTGGTCAGCTCGCCGCCGTTGAAGATCTCCTGGGTGAAGCCCGACCCCGGCGCGATGCTGCGCGAGAGGAGGAGGTCGGTGATGTTCTGGTGGTAGTAGGTGAACTCCAGGCTGGCGCGCTCGTCGAAGAAGGTGGCGTCGAAGCCGCCCTCGATCTCGCGCTCGCGCTCCGGCTGGATGGACTCGCTCCCGCGGATGGTGGAGGTGCCGAACACCCCCAGCCCGGGCGCGCCGCCGATGTTGTTGCCGGCGTTCAGCGTCACGAAGCGCTGCCCGTAGAGCGGCAGGTTCCCCGTCTCGCCGTAGGCCACGCGCAGCTTCAGGTCGTCCACGTGGGGCGGGAGCCAGGGCACCCGGTACGAGGCGGCCGCCTTCGGGTAGACGAAGTACTCCTCGTCCTCGCCGTTGGCGCTGCTCCGGTCCGCGCGCACGCTCCCGGTGAGCGTCAGCCGCTCGTCCAGCAGGTTCAGCTCCTCCTGCACGTACACCCCCACCTCGCGGATCCGCTGGCGGTTCTCGAACACCGCGATGGCGGTGGCCTGGTCGATCCCGTCCTGCCCCGCGATCAGGTTCTGGCTCACCACGCGGGCCACGGTCAGGTCGCGGTCCTCGTACTGGATGCCGGCCGAGGTGGTGGCGGTGAAGTCACCCCGCGCCCAGGTGTGCACCAGGTTGCCGTTGAGGTTCAGGTTCAGGTTGTCGCCGTTGGCCAGGAGCGAGGTGCCCACCAGCGGGGAGTTGGCCTCGAACTGCAGCTCCGCCGGGAAGAGCAGGTCGTTCTCCTGCCGGAAGAAGTCGGCGCCGCCCGTGCTGATGAAGCGGAGCGAGTGCTCGTCCGAGGTGAAGAGGTCCGCCCGCAGGGTGGCCGAGCCGAAGAGGCGCCAGACGTCCTCGTCGTTGCTCATCAGCGCCGCCGTCTGCAGCGGGTTGCTCTCGGTGAACGGGTTGGAGGGGAAGATGCCGTC
>DASUNK010000396.1:0-2493 GCA_036277195.1 Longimicrobiaceae bacterium
GCCCCGCCGAGGCGGCGGGGGACCCCGCCCCGGCCGCCGAGACGGCGCGCCTGCGGGCGCACTTCGCCCACCTGGACCGCGAGCTGCGCACGCGCGACCTCTCGGCGCTGACGCCGGCGCAGCGGGCCGCGCGGGAGCGCGCCCTCCAGGCGCTGCGCGAGTACGCCGCCGCCGGCCGCTTCCCCCACAACCACCACGTGGCGGAGCGCCGCGTCCCCTACTTCGTGGACGACCACGGGACGCTCTGCGCCATGGCGTACCTCGTCGCCCGCTCCGGCCGCGGGGACCTGGTGCGGAAGGTGGCCTCCACCCGCAACAACGCCTTCCTCCGCGAGCTGGCGGAAGACCCCGAGCTGGCCGCCTGGCTGGAGGAGAACGGGCTGACCGCGTACGAGGCCGGCCGCATCCAGCCGATGTACGAGCCGATCGACGAGCCCGCCTCCGACCTGGTCGTCGTCAGCTACCTGGTCCCCAGCGTCGTGAACCTCGTCACCAGCGGGACGCTCATCTACCACAACACCCGCCGCGAGGCCGCCTCCCCGCGCATCGCGCGCTGGCGGGGCGCGATGGGCATGGCCAGCGGCGGGTTCGCCATCGCGATCGGGCTGACGGCGCTGGAGGAGGAGTCGGTGGACGAGCTGGCGATGGTGAACATGGCGGTGGGCGCCATCTCCGTCCTGACCGGGGCGAACGCGCTCCTCCGCGGCGACCGCCCCGCCGAGACGACGGTCCACCTCTCGCGCGAGGTGACCCTCGCCGCCGCCCCCGTGGTGACCGCGCGGGGCGCCGGGATGCACTTCAACCTGCGCTTCTGAAGCCCCTTCGCCGCCGGGATCTGCCGCGCCCGTCCCCCCTCGCCGGGGGGGCGGGCGCTTGCTTGACGGTGCGCCCGGGGCGTCCTATCCTCCCCGCGCCGTCGAGACCGGACCGAACCCCGCGTGGAGGACCCATGGCCAACATCCCGCAGGACCTGCGCTACACCGAGCAGCACGAGTATGTGAAGCCCGCCGGCGAGCCGGGCGTCTTCTTCGTGGGGATCACCGACTACGCGCAGGGCGAGCTGGGCGACGTGGTGTTCGTGGAGCTGCCGGGCGCCGGGCAGCGCTTCGACGCCGGGCAGTCCTTCGGCACCATCGAGGCGGTGAAGGCGGTCTCGGACCTGTACACCCCGGTCGCGGGCGAGGTGGTGGAGTCCAACGGCGCGCTCGACGCCAACCCCGCGGCGGTGAACGCCGACCCGTACGGCGAGGGGTGGATGATCCGGCTGCGCGCCGACGACCCCGCCGCGGTCGACTCGCTGCTGACCGCCGAGCAGTACGCGCAGCTGATCGGCTGAAACAACGAGTGCGAAGTGCGACGTGCGAAGTGCGAAGTGCGACTGCCTTCCACTCTCGCACTTTCGCACTTTCGCACTTTCGCACTTTCGTCCTGACCCGGAGCCCGGCCCATGGCGACCCTCACCTGGCACGGCCACAGCTGCTTCACCCTGGAGGCGGACGACGGCACGCGGATCATGTTCGACCCGTGGCTCGACGACAACCCCGCCGCCGACATCGCGGCCAGGGACGTGGAGCGGCTGGACTACCTCCTGGTCTCGCACGGCCACTTCGACCACTTCGCCGACTGCGTGAAGCTGGCGAAGCAGACCGGCGCCACCGTGGTCTCCACCTTCGAGCTGGTGGCGTTCTGCCAGTCGCAGGGGGCGGAGAACGGGCACGGGATGAACATCGGCGGGGGATGGAAGTTCCCCTTCGGGCGGGTGAAGCTCACCCCGGCGCTCCACACCGGGAGCGTGGACGGCGACAAGGACGGCACCCACACCACCGACTGCTGCGGCTTCCTGGTCACCCTGAACGGCGGCCAGCGCGTCTACCACGCCGGCGACACGGCGCTCATCGTCGACATGCAGCTCCTGCGCGGGCAGGTGGACGTGGCGCTGCTGCCGATCGGCGACAACTTCACCATGGGGCCGGAAGACGCGGCGCGCGCGGTGGAGTTCATCCAGCCGAAGACCGTGGTGCCGATGCACTACGACACCTTCGACCTCATCAAGCAGGACCCCGAGCACTTCCGCTCGCTGGTGGGCTCCGCCGCCACGGTGGAGGTGCTCCGCCCCGGGGGCACCCTGCGGGTCTGACGAGCCCCGGCGCCGCCATGCCGGCCCCCGCCTGGCGCCTGCTCGACACGCCCCCCGCGCCGGGGGCGTGGAACATGGCCGTGGACGAGGCGCTGGCCGAGACGGTGCGCGAGGGCGACCCGCCCGTGCTCCGCTTCTACCGCTGGGAGCCGGCCTGCCTCTCGCTGGGCCGCAACCAGCCCGCCCGCGGGCGCTACGACCTCGACGCCCTGCGCCGCCGCGGCCTCGACGTGGTGCGCCGCCCCACCGGCGGGCGCGCCGTGCTCCACCACCGCGAGCTCACCTATTCCGTGGCCGTGGCCGACGGCGCGCTCGGCACGCCGCGGCAGGCGTACGCCGCCGTCAACCGCGCGCTG
>DASUNK010000397.1:0-3970 GCA_036277195.1 Longimicrobiaceae bacterium
ATCATTCGCTTGCGGGCGCGATTGCGCCGTTGCCGCCCGCCGGCTCCGGCCTATCTTCCACTTCGCACTTCGCACTTCGCACTTCGCACTTCGCACTTCGCACTCTCGCACTCTCGCACTCTCGCACTCCATCGCATGCCCCTCATCTCCGTCCACGACCTCACCCACCGCTACCCCGGCGGCGTCACCGCGCTCGACGGGCTCACGCTGGAGCTGGAGCCGGGGATCATCGGCTTCGTGGGCGCCAACGGGGCGGGGAAAAGCACCTTCATCAAGATCCTGCTCGGTCTCCTCCGCCACACCCGCGGCCAGGTGCGCGTCTTTGACCTGGACGCGGCCACGCATGGACTGGAGATCCGCCAGCGCGTGGGCTACCTCCCCGAGCACGACTGCCTGCCGCCCGAGCTCTCGGCCACGGACTTCGTCTCGCACATGGGGCGGCTGGCGGGGCTGCCGCGCACCGCCGCCCGCGAGCGCACCGCCGAGATGCTGCGCCACGTGGGGCTCTTCGAGGAGCGCTACCGCCCGATGGGCGGCTACTCCACCGGGATGAAGCAGCGGGTGAAGCTGGCGCAGGCGCTGGTGCACGACCCCGGCCTCCTCCTGCTCGACGAGCCCACCAACGGGCTGGACCCCGCCGGCCGCGACGAGATGCTGGAGCTGGTGCGCCGCACGGGGACGGAGTTCGGGATCGCCGTGCTGGTGTGCTCGCACCTGCTGGGCGAGATCGAGCGCGTCTGCGACTACCTGGTGGCGATCGACGCCGGGCGGCTGGTGAGCGCGGCCCCGCTCCACTCCTTCACCGGGCGCACCGAGGTGCTGGCGGTGGAGGTGGACGAGGGCGCCGACGCGCTGGTGGCGCGCCTGGCCGCGGCCGGCGCCGAGGTCCGCGAGGACGGCGGCGCGGTGCTGGTGCTGCTGCGCGGGGCCGGCGAGGAGTACGACCTGGTGCGCGACGCCGCGGCCGAGCTGGGGCTGGCGCTCACCCGCATGGAGCAGCGCCGCCACTCGCTCCAGGACCTGTTCCGCGCCCCCGCCACCCCAGCCGGAGAGACGACGCATGCCGGGCGCGCCTGAGACCGCCCCCGCCGCGGGGACCATCTACGACATCGGCTACCGCCGCTACGAGGGCGCGCGCCTGGGGCGCGGCTACGCCTTCCGCACCCTCTTCGTCCACTCGCTGCGCGGCGCCTTCGGCATCGGGCGCGGGGGACGGGCCAAGCTGGTGCCCTTCGTCCTGGGCGCCGCCATCCTCTTCCCCGCGCTGGTGCAGGCGGCGGTGTCGGGCGTCAGCCAGGGCGAGGGGAGGCTGGTGGACTACCACGACTACTTCAACTACGTGCAGATGCTGCTGGCGCTCTTCTGCGCGGCGCAGGCGCCGGAGCTGGTGAGCACCGACCAGCACCAGCGCGTGCTCCCGCTCTACTTCTCCCGCGCGCTCCGCCGCGAGGACTACGCGGCCGCCAAGCTGCTGGGGATGATCGCCGCGCTCCTCATCCTCACCCTCACCCCGATGGCGGTGATCTTCGTCGCCCGCCTGTCGCTCGGCACCGACGTGGCCGCCGCCTGGCGCGCGGAGGACCAGGCCATCCTGCCGATCCTGGGCGCGTGCCTGGCGGCCGCCACGGTGATGGGGTCGCTCTCGCTGGCGCTGGCCGCGCTCACCCCGCGCCGGGCGTTCGCCAGCGCCGCCATCCTGGGGCTCTTCCTGCTCACCGGGGCGGTGGCCAGCATCCTGTTCGAGACGCTGGAGGGCCCGCTGCAGCGCCACGCCCTCCTCATCAACCCCCTGCTCACCGTGCACGGCACCATCCTCTGGATGTTCGGCGAGCTGCCGGCGGCGCCGCCCCGCCCGGGCGGGGTGATGCCGCTGGAGGGGTGGAAGTTCCTGGCCAACGCGGTCGCGATGGCGGCCCTCGGTGCGGCGGTGCTCTTCACCCGCTTCGCCCGGGTGCGCGTATGAGCCCGCCCGCGGTGGAGCTGCGCGGCGCCTCGCGCTGGTACGGCAACGTGGTGGCCGTCAACGACGTGTCGTTCACCCTGGGTCCGGGGATCACCGGGCTGCTGGGGCCCAACGGGGCGGGGAAGAGCACCCTGCTGCACCTGATGGCGGGGTTCCTGGAGCCCTCGGCGGGCGAGGTGACGGTGGAAGGGCGCCCGGCGTGGAAGAACCCGGAGGCGTACCGCGCGCTGGGGCTGGTGCCGGAGCGCGAGGCGGTGCCCGGCTTCCTCTCCGGCCGCGAGTTCGTGCTGGTGAACGCCCGCCTGCAGCGGCTGGCGGACGCCGAGGGCGCCACCGACCGGGCCATCGCCGCGGTTGATCTGGCCGCGGCGCAGCACCGGAAGATCGCCACCTATTCGAAGGGGATGCGGCAGCGGGCGAAGGTGGCCGCGGCGCTGGTGCACGAGCCGCGCATCCTCCTCCTCGACGAACCCTTCAACGGGATGGACCCGGGGCAGCGGATGCACACCATCGAGGTGCTGCGCTCGCTGGCGGCCGGCGGGCGGACCATCCTCATCTCCTCGCACATCCTGGAGGAGCTGCACCACCTGGCGGACAGCGTGCTGGTGCTGGTGGCGGGGCGGCTGGCGGCCTCGGGGCACTTCCGCGAGATCCGGCGGCTGATGACGGACCGCCCGCACACCTTCACCCTGCGCAGCAGCGACGACCGGCGGCTGGCCGCGGCGCTCTTCGCCGAGCCCTCGGTGGCGGGCGCGGAGCTGGGGAGCGGCCTGCTCACCGTGCGCGCGGGCGACCGCGGGGCCTTCGCGCGGGCGCTGCCGCGGGTGGCGCAGGGCGCCGGGGTGCGGCTGCTGGAGGTGCGTCCCACCGACGAGGGGCTGGAGAGCGTGTTCTCCTACCTGGTGCAGCGATGACGACGCTGGCGACGAGTCCCGAGGCCGTGATGGCGCGGCTCACCCTCCGGCAGATCCTGGCCCGCCGCCGCGCGCTGGCGCTGGCCGCCCTCTGCGCGCTCCCCGTGCTGCTGGCGCTGGTCTCGCGCGCGGGCGAGACGGACGGGCCCGGCCGGCTGGGCACCCTGGAGATGCTGCTCCAGGTCTTCGGCGGGCTGATCGTGCCCGTGGTGCTGCCGCTGGTGGCGCTGGTGATCGGCACCGGCGTCTTCGGCGCCGAGATCGACGACGGCACGGCGCTCTTCGTGCTGGCGAAGCCGGTGGCGCGCTGGCGCATCGTGCTCACCCGGGTGCTGGTGGCGGCCGCGGCCACGGCGGCGCTGGTGGTGCCGTGCGTCCTCCTCTCCGGGTTGGTCGCCGCGCGGGGGTGGGACCACTGGGGCGTCACCACCGGGTTCGCGGCGGGCGCGGCGGTGGGCGCGCTGCTCTACTGCGCGATCTTCGTGGCGATCAGCCTGGTGACGCACCGGGCGCTGGTGGTGGGGCTGGGATACGTGGTGATGTGGGAGGGGATGCTCTCGGGGCTCTTCGGCGGGACGCGGCTCCTCTCGGTGCGGCACTACGTGGCGGCGGTGGCGGACCGGTTCTCCGGCACGCCGCCGGAGATGTTCAACGCGCAGATCTCCCCCGCGGCCGCCCTGGTGATGGGGACGGCCGTGGGGGTGGGCGCCACGCTCTACGCCATCCGCCGCCTGCGCCGCTTCGAAGTGCGCGAGGCGGTGTAGCGGCCCCTAGCGGGCCAGGCTGATGCCGCCGGAGAGCTCCAGGTGGTGGCGCGTGCCGCCGCCGACGGCCAGCACGTCGCGCAGGTCGGTGCGCAGCGCCAGCCCCGGGGCCACCCGCAGGCGGGCGCCTACGCCCGGCGCGAGGGTCAGGCTCGTCTCTTGGCGCCGCTCGCGGGCCAGCCGCTCCGGCCGATCATCCCCCGCCACCCAGGCGAAGCGGGGTCCGGGCTCGGGAGCCACCACCGGGCGCCAGACCGTCTCCTCGCGGCGCAGGGCGCCCACTCCCAGCGACACCACCGGGTCCACCCCGCGCAGCGGCCGGGCGAGGA
>DASUNK010000398.1:0-2478 GCA_036277195.1 Longimicrobiaceae bacterium
CTGAAGAACGCCCGCTGCGACGACGACGAAGAGGTCCCTGACCTGTCCGACTGCGAGAACGACGACGACTGGCTCTTCCCGGCGGGATTCGGGCTGATGGGGTTCGTGGACGGGAAGGACTTCATCGGCACCGCGGTCAGCTTCATCGGCCGCCTCGGCACCTGAGCCGCGAGCGGGCGCACGCCCCACGCAAAACGCCGCCGCTCCGGACAGAGCCGGAGCGGCGGCGTTGCGCGCGGGCGGAGCGCGCTCAGAAGTCCGGCTCGGCGTCTCCCGGCTCGGCGACGGCGCCGTTGCTGGCGCCGGGGCCCGCGGCACCCTTCATCCCGATCACCTCCCGCACCCGCGCCTCCACCTGCGCCGTCACGTCCGGGTGCTCCTGCAGGAACGCCTTCGCGTTCTCGCGCCCCTGCCCCAGCCGGACGTCGCCGTACGAGAACCAGGCACCCGACTTCTGGATGACGTCCGCCTCCACCGCCAGGTCCACCACGATCCCGTAGTGGTCGATCCCCTGGTTGAACATGATGTCGAAGTCCGCCTGCTTGAAGGGCGGCGCCACCTTGTTCTTCACCACCTTCACCCGGGTGCGGCTCCCGATCAGCTCCTCCTTGTCCTTGATCGACCCCACCCGCCGGATGTCGAGCCGCAGCGAGGCGTAGAACTTCAGCGCCCGCCCGCCGGTGGTGGTCTCGGGGCTGCCGAACATCACCCCGATCTTCTCGCGGATCTGGTTGGTGAAGATGACGGTGGTCTGCGAGCGGTTGATGGCGCCCATGAGCTTCCGCAGCGCCTGGCTCATCAGCCGCGCCTGCAGCCCCACGTGGCTGTCGCCCATGTCGCCCTCCAGCTCGGCGCGGGGCACCAGCGCCGCCACCGAGTCGATGACGATGACGTCCACCGCGTTGGAGCGCACCAGCACCTCCGCGATCTCCAGCGCCTGCTCGCCCGTGTCCGGCTGCGACACCAGCAGGTCGTCCACGTCCACCCCCAGCTTGCGGGCGTACTCGATGTCGAGCGCGTGCTCGGCGTCGATGAACGCCGCCACCCCGCCCGCGCGCTGCGCGTTGGCGATGACGTGCAGGCAGAGCGTGGTCTTCCCCGACGACTCGGGGCCGAAAATCTCCGCGATGCGCCCGCGGGGGATGCCGCCCACGCCGATGGCCGCGTCGAGGTTGATGGCGCCGGTGGGGATGGCGGCCACCTGCACCTTGGGGCCGTTGATCCCCATGCGCATGATCGAGCCCTTCCCGTACTGCTTCTCGATCTGCCCGATGGCCACGTTGAGGGCGCGCTTCCGGTCCTCGGCCACGTCCAGCACCTTTGCCATGGAATTCCTCGGTCGATGGGGGCGTGTGGCGGCCGTGACGGCCGGCGAGACTCGTACCCCGGGGACGGGGCGCCGTTCCCGAAGATAATGCGAAAGTTTACGTCCGGAGGGGCCGTCGCACAAGGGCCGCGTGCGGGGCGCGTCCACCTGCGCGCCGGGTCAGGCGAGCGCCTCGCGCACCACCTCGTCGAGGGCCCCGGCGGCGCGCTCCACCCCCGCGTCGTCCACGTCCAGGTGGGTGACGGCGCGCAGGCGGCGCGGCCCGTACTGCACCAGCCGGACGCCGCGCGCCTCCAGCCCCTGGAGGAGGGGGAAGGGCTCCAGCCGCTCCTCCACCAGGTCGATCATGACGATGTTGGTCTGCGGCTCGGGCGCCGCGAGCCCGGGGACGTCGCCGGCGCGGGCGGCGAGCGCGCGGGCGCGGCGGTGGTCGTCGGCCAGGCGCGGCAGGTTGTTCTGCAGCGCGTAGAGCCCGGCGGCGGCCAGGAGCCCCGCCTGCCGCATGCCGCCGCCCAGGCGGCGCCGCACCCGCCAGGCGCGCTCCATGTCCGCGGCCGTCCCGGCCAGCATGGAGCCCACCGGGGCGCCGAGCCCCTTGGAGAGCGCCACCATCACCGTGTCGGCGGGGGCGGCGTACTGGGCCATGGAGAGCCCGGTGGCCACCGAGGCGTTGGGGAGGCGCGCGCCGTCCAGGTGCACCCGCACCCCGCGCTCGCGCGCCACCTCGGCCACGGCCTGCAGCTGCACCAGCCGCATGATGCGCCCGCCGGCGCCGTTGTGCGTGTTCTCCAGGCAGACCACGGAGGTCTGCGGCGCGTACGGCGACGGGGGGCGGATGGCCTCGGCCACCAGCTCGGGGGTGAGCAGCCCGAACGGGGTGGGGACGGCGCGCAGCTGCACGCCGGCCCAGGCGGCGGCGGCGCCCTCCTCGTAGTTGAGGATGTGCCCGCCCGCGTCGATCACCACCTCGGTGCCGGGCGGCCCCTGCACCAGCAGCGCGGTCTGGTTGGCCATGATCCCGCTGGGGAAGAAGAGGGAAGCCTCCTTTCCCAGCAGCTCGGCGGCATAGCGCTCCAGCTCCGCCACGGTGGGGTCGTCGCCCAGCACCGCGTCGCCGACCTCGGCTTCGGCGATGACGCGTCGCATCTCGG
>DASUNK010000399.1:0-4276 GCA_036277195.1 Longimicrobiaceae bacterium
CTGGCTCGCCAGGGCGAAGGCGTCCTGGTCCTCGCGCGAGACGCCGACCTCGTCGGCGACGATCTCGGCCGTCTCGCCCAGCGGGACGGTCCACTCCCTGGGCATCTTCGGGTTGACGAAGCGCCACCCCAGGAGCGAGTCCGCCGTCTCGGGGACGCCGCGGGGGAAGCCCTCGGTGGGCTTGCGCATGACCCAGGGCGCGCGCGACATGCTCTCCACCCCGCCGGCCACGAACACCTCGCCCTCGCCGGCGCGGATGGCGTGCATGGCGGCGCGCACCGCCTGCAGCCCCGAGCCGCAGAGGCGGTTCACCGTCTGCCCGGCCACGGAGACGGGGAAGCCGGCCAGTAGCCAGGCCATGCGGGCGACGTTGCGGTTGTCCTCGCCCGCCTGGTTGGCGCAGCCGAGGACGACGTCGTCCACCAGGGCGGGGTCGATGCCGGTGCGCTCGACGATCGCCTTCACGACGGTGGCGGCGAGGTCGTCGGGCCGGACGGAGGAGAGCGCGCCCGCGAAGCGCCCCACGGGCGTCCGGCAGGCGTCGATGATGACGGCGTCGGTCATGGAACGGAAGTCCTAAGTCCTAAGTCCTAAGTCCTAAGTCCTGAGTAGTTGACATCCCAAGTCTAATCGCTCGTTTTCTGAGCAAGGTCCCGCTTGGCTTCGAGGAGGAGCAGGATGGCATCCCGCAGATTTTCGCGCGCCTCCTCAAGGGTTTCGCCTTGCGTGAGCGCCCCGGGCAGTTCCGCGACGGACGCCACGAAGCCGCCCTCCGGTGCCCTGCGGAATACCGCTGTGAACTCGATCCGCACAGAACCCACTCAGGACTCAGGACTTAGGACTCAGGACTTCTGTTGAGTTACGTCAGGCTCACCCAGACGCTCTTGACCTGGGTGTACAGGTCGAGCGCGTACTTGCCCAGCTCACGGCCGTAGCCCGACTGCTTGTACCCGCCGAAGGGCGAGCCCGTGTCGAGCGTGTGGTACATGTTGATCCACACCGTCCCCGCCCGCAGCGCGTGCGCCACCCGGTGCGCCTTCGCCACGTCGCGCGTCCACACCGCCGCCGCCAGCCCGTACTCCGTCCGGTTCCCCAGCTCCACCGCCTCCTCCAGGTCGCGGAAGGTTGTGATCGCCAGCACCGGGCCGAAGATCTCCTCGCGCGCGATGGTCATCTCCGGCGTCACCCGGTCGAAGATGGTGGGGTTCAGGAAGTAGCCGCGCTTGCCGTCGACCTCCGCGCGGTCGCCGCCGGCCACCAGCTCGGCGCCCTCGGCCTTCCCCTGCTCGATGTACCCCAGCACCCGGTCCAGCTGCTCCTGCGATACCAGCGGGCCCATGCGGCACTTGGGGTCGAGCGGGTCGCCGGGGCTCATCCCCGCGGCGCGCTTCACCAGCTTCTCCACCAGCTCGTCGCGCACCTTCTCCTCCACCAGCAGGCGCGAGCCGGCGGTGCACGCCTGCCCGGTGTTGTAGAAGATGGCCGAGGCCGCCCCGCGCACCGCCGCGTCGATGTCCGCGTCGGCCAGCACGATGTTGGGGCTCTTCCCGCCCAGCTCCAGCGAGACGCGCTTGAGCGTGCCCGCGGCCTCGCGCTGGATGATCTTCCCCACGGCGGTGGAGCCGGTGAAGGCGATCTTGTCCACGTCCGGATGGCGCACCAGCGCGGCGCCCGCCGTCTCGCCGTAGCCGGGGACCACGTTCAGCACGCCGGGAGGAAGCCCCGCCTCGTGGCAGATGCGGGCCAGCTCCAGCGCGGTGAGCGGCGTCTGCTCGGCGGGCTTGAGCACCACCGTGTTCCCGCAGGCCAGCGCCGGCGCCACCTTCCACGACGCCATCTGCAGCGGGTAGTTCCAGGGGATGATCTGCCCGCAGACGCCGATCGGCTCGCGCCGCGTGTAGTTGAGGTACGGGCCGGGGATGGGGATGACGTCGCCGTCGATCTTGTCCGCCCAGCCGGCGTAGTAGCGGAAGCACTCGATGCTCCCCTCGATGTCGAAGGCGCGCGCCTCGCGCAGGGGCTTGCCGTTGTCGAGCGTCTCCAGCCGGGCCAGCTCGTCGGCGCGCGCCTCCATGAGGTCGGCGATGGCGTAGAGCACCTTCCCGCGCTTGCGGGCGTCGAGGGTGGCCCACCCGCCGCGGTCGAAGGCCTCGCGCGCCGCGCGCACGGCGCGGTCCACGTCGGCCGCGTCGGCCTCGGCCACGGGGGCGAGCACGTCGCCGGTGGTGGGATTGTGGCTGTCGAACGTTTTCCCCGAGGCCGCGTCCTGCCACTCGCCGCCGATGTACAGCCGGCCGGGCCGGACCTCCGCCGTGGTCTCTGCCTGTTGGGACATGGATTCCTTTCGTATGCAAAAGAGCCGGCCGCTCGCGCAGACCGGCTCCTCCCTGGTTCCGACCGCGGGCCTACTTGCCCGTGAACGCCGCCTGGCGCTTCTCCACGTACGCCGTCAGCCCCTCCTTGGCGTCGGAGGAATTGAAGAGGAGCGCCTGCAGCTCGCGCTCCAGCGCCAGCCCCTGCTCCAGCGGGAGCGCCCCGCCCGTCTGGCACGAGCGCTTGATGTTCCCCACCGCGAAGGTGGCCTTGTTCGGGCGGGTGAACTTGCGGGCGTACTCGAGCACCTGTCCCAGGAACTCGTCGCGGCTCCCCGCGTCGATCACCCGGTTGACGATCCCCAGCCGCGCGGCCTCGTCGAAGTCGAAGTTGCTCCCCTCCGCCATCAGCTCGATGGCCCTGGAGACGCCGACCAGCCGCGTCAGCCGCTGGGTGCCGCCCGTCCCCGGGAGCACGCCCAGCGCCACCTCGGGGAGCCCGGTCTTCCCGGCGCCCCGGCGGGCGATGCGCAGGTCCGCCGCCATGGCGATCTCCAGCCCCCCGCCCACGCAGTGCCCGTTGAGCGCGGCGATCACCAGCTTGGGGGTGTGCTCCAGCCGCAGCAGCGTCTCGTTGGCGTGCAGGCAGAAGTAGTACTTCCAGGTGGGATCCGCCTTCTGCAGCATGTTGATGTTGGCGCCCGCGCAGAAGAACTTCTCGCCCGCGCCGACGATCACGATCACGTCCACGTCCGGGTCGAAGCGCGCCCGCACGATGGCCGCGTCGAGCTGGCGCATCATCTCGTGCGTGTAGGTGTTGGCCGGCGGGTCGTCGAGCGTGAAGATGGCGACGCCGTCCTGCACCTCGTAGTGCACCAGCGTCCTCATCGCCTCGGAATTCAGGATCTCAGCCGTCGCGGTAGCCATCGTCTCTCCGTGGGTGAATCCGTAGGGGTTGCGTGTGCGTAGGGCTCAGGCGCCCACCCGGGCCGAGCGCCAGATGGACGGGTGCAGCTCGCCGGGGACGGCGCCGCGCGCGGCGTCGGAGCGCTCGGCGCCCTCCGGGAGGAAGCCCTCCAGGAAGATGCGCGTCATGTCGTCCACCAGCTTCTCCAGCGGCACGTCGCGCTCCGGGCGGTGCCAGTTGTACAGCCAGTTCATCATGCCGAAGAGGGCGAAGGTGGCCACGCGCCGGTCCACGTCGCCCGCGGGGCGCAGGTCGGCCAGGATGGCCTCGGCGGTCTCGGCGAGGCGCCGCTTCTTGGCGTTCACCCGCCGCCGGAAGTCGCCCGTCAGCGACTCGCTCTCGTGGGAGAGCACCTTCATCTCCGCCATGTTGTTCAGGAAGTAGCGGAGGTGGTTCTCCACCAGGATGCGCAGGCGGCGCTGCGGGTCTTCCTCCCCCTCCAGCAGCCGCTCCAGGTTGGCCAGGAGCGTGCCGAAGGCGTGGTCCTGGATGAGGAAGAGGAGCTCCTCCTTGCTGGCGAAGTAGTAGTACAGCCCGGAGAGGCTGACCCTCGTGGCCCGCGCGATGTCGCGGATGCTGGCCTGGTGGTAGCCCTTCTCGGCGAAGATGGCCGCCGCCGTGCGGAGGATGCTCTCCAGCTTCTCGTCGTAGGCGCTGCGCTCTTCGGCCATGCCCGGGGCGCGTGAGGGGTCGGACGTCCGAACGGGACAACCTATCCCGCCCGTTCGAAGGGTGTCAAGGCGCGGCACGCCCCGTGCTTGACGCAACGCAAGTGTTCACCTAGCTTGGAGTTCGCCTCCCCGATGCAGACCGCTCCCGGACCCTGGCAGATGCCCCTTCTCCCGCGCCGCCTGCGCGCGCGCTCCCTCGGCTGCGCCCTGCTGCTCGCCACCGCCCTGGCCGGGTGCGTGGACAGCCCCACCGCGCCCGAGAGCTACGTGCACCGGGCGGCCGGGAGCGTGTGGGTGGCCGTCACCGAGCCGGCGGGGATGCCGGA
>DASUNK010000400.1:0-6689 GCA_036277195.1 Longimicrobiaceae bacterium
AGGCCGTCGCCGAGGAGGAGGAAGAGGAGGCCTCGCCCGAGGGGCTGGAGGTGCACCAGGAGGAGGTGGACTTCATCGCCGAGCTGACGCCGCTGCTCGGTCGCTCGCCGCGCGCGCTCAAGCGCTTCGCCAACGTGTACCGGCTGGTGAAGGCGGGGCTGCGCGCGTACGAGGAGCGCGAGTTCCTGGAGAGCGCCGGCGGGATGGCGGACTACCAGGCCGTGCTCCTGCTGCTGGCGGTGGACACCGGCACGCCGCAGGTGTCCAGGACCTTCTTCGAAGCGCTCTCGCGGACGTACGCGGAGCCGGGGCTGGCGCCGGTGATCGCGCAGATGGCCACGGACCCGGAGATCGCGGCGGAGGACGACTGGCAGCGCCTGCAGTACTGGCTGCGCGTGAAGGACCCCCGGCGCGTCCCCGAGGACCGGGGCAAGCTGGTGTCGTGGGCCGAGCGCGTGCGGCGCTACTCGTTCAATGCAGGGCGCGTGTAGACGCTACTGCGCCTACACGCGCTCCTCGCCGCGGGGTTCTACCGGCTCCCCGTCCAGCCCCACGCGCCGCAGCACGAGCAGCGACCGCCCCGGCCGCTCGACCACGGCCCCCACCTCGTGCGTCGCCGCCTCCTGCGCGGCGGCGGCGCGCGCGGTGTCCAGCGCCGCCTCCCACCGCGCCGGCCGCGGCGTGGCCGGGAGGGTGAACGCCACCGTCTCCGGCGCCGCGTTGAAGAGGAGGAGGAAGGTGTCGTCGTACACGCGCTCGCCCTCGTCGCTCCACTCCAGCATGGCGTCGCCCCCCAGCAGCATGGCGAAGCTGCGCACGAAGTGCGTCTCCCAGTCCTCGTCGTCCATCTCCTCGCCGTGCGGGCGCAGCCAGCGGACGTCCTCCAGCTCCGAGCCCCGGATCTTCCGCCCCTGGAAGAACTTCCGCCGCCGGAACACGGGGTGCTCGCGCCGCAGCCGCGCCACGCGCCGGGTGAACTCCAGCAGGTCGCGGCGCCGCTCGTCCAGCTCCCAGTCCAGCCAGGAGATCTCGTTGTCCTGGCAGTAGGCGTTGTTGTTGCCGCCCTGCGTGCGCCCCATCTCGTCGCCGCCGCAGAGCATCGGCACCCCCTGTGAGAGGAGGAGCGTGGCCAGGAAGTTCCGCTTCTGCTTCTCGCGCTGCTCCACCACGGCAGGGTCATCCGTGGGCCCCTCCACCCCGAAGTTGTACGAGAGGTTGTGGCCGTGCCCGTCGCGGTTCTCCTCGCCGTTGGCCTCGTTGTGCTTCTCGTCGTACGACACCAGGTCGTTGAGGGTGAAGCCGTCGTGCGCGGTGACGAAGTTGATGCTGGCCCACGCCTTCCGCCCGTCGCCGCTGTAGAGGTCGCTGGAGCCGGTGAGGCGGTACCCCAGCTCGGCCACGGTGCCGGGGTCGCTCCGCCAGTAGGCGCGGACGGTGTCGCGGTACTTCCCGTTCCACTCGGTCCAGAGCACGGGGAAGTTCCCCACCTGGTAGCCGCCGGGCCCCACGTCCCACGGCTCCGCGATCAGCTTGACCTCGGAGAGCACGGGGTCCTGGTGGACGATGTCGAAGAACGACCCGAGCCGGTCCACCCCGCCCTGGCCCTCGCGCGCCAGCGTGGGCGCCAGGTCGAAGCGGAAGCCGTCGACGTGCATCTCCTGCACCCAGTAGCGCAGCGAGTCCATCACCAGCTTGAGCACCTGCGGGTGGCGGGCGTCCAGCGAGTTGCCGGTGCCGGTGTAGTCCATGTAGAAGCGCGGCTGCCCGTCGACCAGCCGGTAGTAGCCGCGGTTGTCGATCCCCTTGAAGGAGAGGGTAGGGCCCAGGTGGTTCCCCTCGGCGGTGTGGTTGTAGACCACGTCGAGCACCACCTCCAGCCCGGCGCGGTGCAGCGCCTTCACCAGGTCGCGGAACTCGCGCACCTGCCCGCCGCGGTCGCCGCTCCCGGAGTAGCGCGCGTCGGGGGCGAAGTAGTTGAGGGTGTTGTATCCCCAGTAGTTGCGAAGTCCCCGCTGCAGCAGCACGTCGTCGTCCACGAAGTCGTGCACCGGGAGGAGCTCCAGCGCAGTGACGCCGAGCGACCGCAGGTGCTCGACGACGGCGGGGTGCGCCACGCCGGCGTAGGTGCCGCGCAACTCCGGGGGCACGTCCGGGTGGCGCATGGTCAGCCCCCTGACGTGCGCCTCGTAGATGACGGTGCGGTGCCAGGGGATGCACAGGCGGCGGTCGCCCTCCCAGTCGTACGCCGGGTCCGCCACCACGCCCCTGGGGATGCCGGGCGCGCTGTCGCGGCCGTCGCGCACCAGGTCGCCCTCGGGGTGGCCGAGCGGATAGCCGAAGACGGGCCAGCTCCAGTCCACCTTCCCCGCCACGGCGCGGGCGTAGGGGTCCAGCACCAGCTTGGCGGGGTTGAAGCGCAGCCCCTGCTCGGGATCGTACGGGCCCTCCACGCGGAAGCCGTAGAGCTGGCCGGGGCCCAGCCCGGGGACGTAGCCGTGCCAGACGTGGGCGGTCACCTCGCGCAGGCGGACGCGCGCCGTCTCGCGCGCGGGGTCGTCCGCGTCGTAGAGGCAGACCTCCACCCCGGCCGCGTCCTCGGAGAAGAGGGCGAAGTTGACGCCCTCGCCGTCCCATGTCGCCCCCAGCGGGGAGTATCTCCCCGGCAGCACCCTGATCTCCACGCGTCTCCTCGGTTCGTCGTTGCGGAGGAGGGGCGAGGCAAGGCCGGTGCCCGCGAACGAAACAGGGGAGGAGCCGCGGTGGCTCCTCCCCGTTTGCGATCTCCCTGGATGGCGCCGTCAGCTCAGCAGGCGCAGCGGCATCACCAGGCAGAGGTAGTCGGGCGTGTCCTCGTTGCCGATCGGCTGCATGGTGGCCGCGCGCTCCGGCGCCTTGAACGACATCCGCACCTCGTCCGTGGGCATGTAGCGCAGCAGCTCCAGCAGGTACTGCGCGTTGAAGCCGATGTCCAGCGGCTCCCCCTCGTACTCCACCGGCAGCTCCTCCGTGGCCGCCCCCAGGTCCGGCGTCTCCACGCTGAACTTGAGCATCGGCCCCCCCAGCGACAGCCGGATCCGGTGCGTCTGGTCGCTCGCCACGATGGCCATGCGCCGCACCGCGCCGGTCAGCGCGCCCTTGTCCGCCACCAGGTGCTTGTCGTTGTCCTTGGGGATGACCTGCTCGTAGTTCGGGTACGGACCCTCGATCAGCCGCGTGTATACCTGCACCGTCTCGCTGCGGAAGCCGATGTGGTTCTCCGAGCGCGCCACCTCCACCTGCGCGTCGGCCGGGAAGAGGGTGCGCACCTGCGTCAGCGCCTTGGGATGGACGATCAGGTCGCCCGCCGGCGGCTGCGCCCCCGCCTCCACCGGGAGCGTCATCTTGGCCAGCCGGTGGCCGTTGGTGGCCACCATCCGCATCTCCCCGTCGCCCAGCTGCCAGAGCACGCCGTTCAGGATCGGGCGCGTCTCCTCGGTGGAGGCGGCGAACGACACGTGCACGATCAGCCGCTGCAGGTCCTGCCCCGTCACCCGCCAGCTCTCGGCGAAGTCCACCTTGGGGAGCGCTGGGAACTCGTCGCGCGGCAGCCCGTTCAGCGTGAAGCGCGAGCGGCCGCTGGAGATGGAGATGGAGTCGCCCTGGGTGGAGATCTCCACCGGGCCCGGCAGCTCGCGCGCGATCTCCTGCAGCTTCTTCGCCGGCGCGGTGATCGCCCCCGGCTCGGCCACCTCGGCGGGGATGCGCACCGTCACCGCCGTGTCCAGGTCCGTCCCGGAGAGCCGCACGAACCCGTCCTCGGCCTCCAGCAGGATGTTGGAGAGCACGGGGAGGGTGGTCCGCGTGGGGATGCTCCCGGCGACCGCGCCCAGACCCTGCTGCAGGTTCTCGCGCGTGATGGTGAATCGCATACGCCGTCCGTGCTGAAGTGAGCCGGTTCTCCACCGGGAACGTCTACTGCACCCGGAGATATATCCCAACCCGTCGTAGTAATAGGGGGTGTGGATTCGTGGAGAACCCCCCGGCGGGCACGCCTATCTCCCGGTCCGGCAACCGCCTGCGGTCGCGCTCCCCCGCTGGACAACCGTGTGGAGAAGCGGGCCCTTCTCCACGCCTTCCACATCTCCACCGGCCGCGGCCCTTTCCCACAACCTTCCCACGGGCTTTCCACGCCGGCTTTCCACAGGGGGTGACCGCGGGCAAATACGCGCCGCGGCCCCGCCTGTCAAGGAGCGCTCAGGGGCTGGCGGAGCGACGCGCGCAGCCGGTCCACGCGCTGGCGCAGGGCGGAGTCCGCGAGCAGGTCCTCCTCCACCTTGGCCACCGAGTGGATGACGGTGGAGTGGTCGCGCCCGCCGAAGAGCTTGCCGATCTCCACCAGCGACTGGTCGAACATCTCCTTGATGAGGTACATCGCCACCTGGCGGGGGATGGTCAGGTCCTTGGTGCGCTTGGCGGACTGCAGCGCCTCGGCGGTGGTCCCCCACTCCTCGGCCACCTTCTGCCGCACCCGCTCGGGGGTGAGCCCCTGCTCGCCGCCGGCGGCGCCGGGGCCGGTGCGCAGCGTCCCCAGCGCCTCCTGCGCCAGGGGGAGGTCGATCGGGCGGCGGGTGAGCGACGAGTACGCCAGCAGCTTGATGACGGCCCCCTCCAGCTCGCGCACGCTGGAGGTGCGGCTGCGGGCGATGAAGGTCAGCACCTCGTCCAGGTCGTGCGCCTGCAGGAGCACGGAATCCTCTTCCACCCGCTTGCGCAGGATCGCCATCCGCGTCTCGAAGTCGGGCGGCTTGATGTCGGTCACCAGCCCCCACTCGAAGCGCGACACCAGCCGGTCCTCCAGCCCCGTGTCCTTGGGCGGCCGGTCCGAGGTGAGCACGATCTGCCGCTGCGCGTCGTGCAGCGCGTTGAAGGTGTGGAAGAACTCCTCCTGGGTGCGCTCCTTCCCCTCCAGGAACTGGATGTCGTCCACCAGCAGCAGGTCGATCTGGCGGTACTGCCGCCGGAACTCGGCCATCGACCCCTCCTGGATGGCCGTCACCAGCTCGTTGGTGAAGCGCTCCGAGGAGAGGTACATCACCCGCTTCCCCGGGTCGCGCTCCAGCATGGCGTGCCCGATGGCGTGCATCAGGTGGGTCTTCCCCAGCCCCACCCCGCCGTAGATGAAGAGCGGGTTGTACGACTTCGCCGGCGCCTCGGCCACCGCGTGCGCGGCGGCGGCGGCGAGCTGGTTGTTGTTGCCGACGACGAAGCGGTCGAAGGTGTAGCGCGGGTTCAGCGGCACGGTGGCGCGAGGGGCGCCGGCGGGTGCCACGGCGGCGGGCGGGGGCGCGGGAGTCCCCGCTACAGCGGGTTGCACGGGAGGCGCGGGCCGGATCGGGATGGGGGACGCAGCCTCCGGGGACGGCTTGCCGTTGCCCTGGAACTGCACGGAAAGGGTGAAGCGCCGTCCGAAGAGACCCTCGCCGATGGCGGTGAGCAGCTCGGCGTACTTGTCCTCCACCCAGTCCACCGCGAAGGGGTTGGGGGTGGAGACCACCAGCAGGTCCTGCGAGATCGCCACGGCCCGGGTGGGCGCCAGCCACGTGCGGAAGGCCTGCTCGGGAAGCGCCGCGCGGGCGCCCTCGAGAATGCGCGACCAGACCTCCCCGGCGGTGTGCTCCATGACCCCTGGCTGCAGACGTACCGCTCTCTTCTCGGACGGCCTGCGCAACCTATGCGGGGGGTGTGGACAAGTCAAGGAAGTGCCGTAGCTGCTGATATTTACTGGTGTTACGCTTTCGTTGCGAACCCCTTGCGCGCCGCGTCGGAATCCCTTCGGGAGGAGGCAGTTTGGACAGAGCTTCGGCAGCCGCCTGCGCGGCGTCGCGTACGGCGCGCCGGGCGCCGCGCGGTTGACGAAAGCGGCCGCCGCGGCTATACTTCCCGTCTTTGCCGCACTGGCGGGACCGCATCCAGCAGAGCAGCACCCGGAAGGGGTTTTCCGATGAAGCCATCGTACCGTCCGCGCAACCGCAAGCGGATCAACAAGCACGGGTTCCGCGCGCGCATGGAGACCCGCGGCGGCCGCAAGATCCTGAACGCCCGGCGCAAGCGGGGCCGCAAGCGGCTGGCCGTCGAGCTCCACAAGAAGTAGCCGGCGGGGCCCCGCGCGCCGTGGCCGCGGACGACGCCCCGGGGCCCGCGGGCGGGCTCGGCCTGCCCCGCGCGGCGCGCATCACGTCCTCGGACGAGATCAGGGCCCTGTTCAGACGGGGGAAGAGGAGGAAGACGCGCCACCTGGACGCGTTCGTCTCCCCTTCCCCCGCGGCGTTTCCGCGGCTGGGGGTGGTGGTGCCCAAGCACAAGCGGAGCGGGGTGGAGCGCAACCGGGTGAAGCGGCGCCTGCGCGAGCTGGGGCGCACGCTGGTGCTCCCGGGGCTCAGAAACTGCGGCCGCGCGGTCGACGTACTCCTGCGGGCCCGCCCCGAGGCGTACGCGGCCGAGTACGCGGCGCTGCAGGGGGAGCTGCAGGCGCTCACGGAGGAGCTATGCTCGCGCGCGCCCTGATCGGGGCCATCCGCTTCTACCAGAAGGGGATCTCGCCGCTCAAGCCGCCGGTGTGCCGCTTCACCCCCACCTGCTCGGCCTACGGGCTGGAGGCCATCCAGCGCTACGGGGCGGCGCGGGGCACCTGGCTGCTGGTCAAACGGCTG
>DASUNK010000401.1:0-2428 GCA_036277195.1 Longimicrobiaceae bacterium
AGTTCTCCGCCACCCTGGCCCGCCTCTACTTCCGCGGCAACTTCGTCACCGGCCTCCAGGACGAGGCGGACCTCCGGCTGGACGGGGACCACTTCGAGCAGTTCCCCAGCGGCGACGGCGTGCGCGGGGGGACCTTCGAGATGTGGTTCTGGATCATGCAGTTCCCGCCCTTCGTCTTCGAGTTCGAGCCGGTCGTGACCAACCGGCCCACGCGCACCACGGGGCGGGTGACGCTCGAGCAGCCCGCGCCCGAGGGCGGGCTGACCATCGCGCTGGAGACCAGCAACCCCTCGCTCGCCGACGTGCCGCAGACGGTGTTCATCCCGGCGGGCCAGACCACGGCCACCTTCCAGGCGCGCGTCACTCCGCCCGAGGGTGGGGGGGCGGCCGAGGTGACCCTCACCGCCCTCGGCGGCGACCAGCGGGCGACCCGGCTGGTGGGCGTCACGGGGATCGGCGGCGTGCGCGGGCGCGGGGCGCGGCGGACGCGTGGCGGCGCCAAGGAGGAGGAGAAGAAGACGGCGGAGAAGAAGACGGCGGAGAAGAAGAAGCCCGAAGCGAAGAAGCAGCCGGAAGCTAAGAAGCAGCCGGAAGCGAAGAAGAAGCCGGAAGGCGGCAGCGAGAAGCCGCGCGGGGGCGGCGGGAAGCGGCCGAGGAAGTAGCCCGCGCCCTCAGGAGCAGCAGCACGCGCCCAGGCACCCGCCGCCGTGGGCGCGTGGCCGGGCGTCGCCCAGGAAGTCGCGCAGGGTCTCCAGCGCGGCCGGGTCCAGCGAGTAGTAGTTCCAGCGGCCTTCGCGCCGGTCCACCACCAGCCCCGCCTCGCGCAGGGTCTTCAGGTGGAAGGAGAGGCGCGACTGCGCCGCGGCGAGCGCGCCCTGCAGGTCGCAGACGCAGCGCTCCCCGCCCGCCAGCATCCCCACGATGCGGAGCCGGGTCTCGTCCGAGAGCGCGTGGAACCAGCGCGCCACCTGGGCCAGGTCGGGTGTGGCGGTAATCGTCTCCATGCGTCTGAATCTATCAATTTGCGTTGATACGTCAACGGCAGCGGCGAAGACGGGAGGCCACCACTACGCCGCACGAAGCTTGCATCGGTTGGCACGCGCTATCGCCAAACCGCTCGTTCAGAGCGAGCCGCTCACCTCCTGGAGGCCTCCATGCGCAAAGTGCTGATCCTCGCAGCCGCGCTCGTGTTGAGTGCGGGGCAAGCCGCCGCCCAGCAACCGGCATCCAACGGCGTCAACGAGACGGGCAAGAGCGCGGTCGTGCTTCCGGCGGCCACCCTTCCGGCGGCACAGCCCGGGGTACCGGCGCAGCCCGCGCCTTCGTTCCACCTCAGCAGGGACGAGGTCCGCGAGCAGGTCAGAGTGGCCGAGCAGCAGCGCGCCACGAGCGACGCGGCCCAGGTCGGAAGCCGCAACTGGTGGTACCTGGTGGCCGCGATCGCCGTGGGCGTCATCGTCGCGCTCCTCATCCTCGACTGACGCCGCGCCGGGGTCACGGAGGTCACGGAGGAGCTTCGTGCCCTCCGTGTGAGACCCAAGGAGTCGACGTCAGCCAGAACTGCGGCGGTCCGAGCGAGCCAGTGAGTCGTCCGGAATGAGCCGAGCCCGCCTCGACCCGGCGTCGAGGCGGGCTCGTCAGTCTTGGGGCTCATGGGGGGACTGGGCGCGCGGCACGGGGGCGGGTTACACCCGTTGCCGAAGCGCGGCGGGCGCTGTAGCCTTCCGCCCCCTGAGCCTGCCTGTCTTGCCCCCCACTCGACCACGCGAGGAGACGCGATGCCGCTGGAGGTGTTCACCGAGGAATGGAGCCGCGCCTGCTGCGAGGAGCTCAACCGCCACGACGGCTACCGCCAGGCCGCCGCCGACTGGGAGGGCGCCTCGGTCATGGTGATGACGGCCGACCCCGCCCAGGGCGTGGACCAGGACCGCGCCGTGTACCTGGACGCGGCGCGCGGCCACTGCCACGGCGCGCGCCTCGCCACCCCCGAGGACCTGGAGCAGGCCCCCTACGTCTTCCAGGCCGACCCCGCCACCTGGAAGCGCCTCATGGCGGGCGAGGTGGAGCCCGTGGCGGCGGTGATGACCGGCAAGCTCAAGCTCACCCGCGGCAGCCTGATGACGCTGGCCAAGCACGCCGCCGCCGCCAGCGCCATGGTCAAGGCCGTGGCGCTGGTGCCCAGCACCTTCCCCGGCGCGCCGAGCTGAGGGGAGGGCCCCTGAAGCGGCGCGAGCTGCTGCGGCTCCCCCCCGAGGGCGCGGCCCACGCGGGACACCGCGTCCGCCCCGCCCCCGGGAGCGAGCCGGGGACGCTGACCGCGCACCCCGGCGCGGCGGCCCCCACCGTGCGGGTGCTGGCCTACGGCCCGCACGAGCTGGTGGAGAGCACCGTCGACGACCTGGAGACGCTCCGCCAGATGCGCGGCAAG
>DASUNK010000402.1:0-16636 GCA_036277195.1 Longimicrobiaceae bacterium
CGCCAGCGCGTTGAGCGACGACGACATGGCCGCCGCCAGCACCCCCGCCACCACCAGCCCCGCCACCGCCGGCGGCAGCTCCTCCAGCGCGAAGCGGGGGAAGACGGCGTCCGCCGGCTGGAAGGCCCGCCCGGCGTAGAACACCCAGAGCGCGGCGCCGATCACCAGGAAGAGCGCGAACTGGGCCAGCACGATGAGCCCCGAGCCGATGAGCGCCCGGCGCGCGTCGCGCAGCGAGGGCGCGGCCAGCAGCCGCTGCACGATCAGGTGGTCGGCCCCGTGCGAGGCCATGCTGAGGAAGGCGCCGCCCAGCAGGCCGGTGAGGAGCCACTTCGGGTCCGCGAAGCCGCCGGCCGGGTGCAGCACCCGCAGCTTCCCCGCGCGCCCCGCCTCGGCGGCCACCGTCTCCCACCCGCCGGGGATGCGCTCCAGCAGCACCCAGAGCACGGCCGCGCCGCCCAGCAGGTAGATGAAGAGCTGCGCCACGTCCACCCACACCACCGCCTTCAGCCCGCCGTAGTAGGAGTAGACCAGGGTGAAGCCGCCGATGGCCAGGATCGACTGCCAGGTGGGGAGCCCGGTGATGAGGGCCAGGGGGATGGCGGTGGCGTAGACGCGCACCGCGTCGGCCAGGGTGCGCGTCACCAGGAACACCAGCGAGGCCAGGCGGCGCGCCGTCTCGCCGAAGCGCCGCTCCAGCAGCACGTACGCGGTGGCGATCTCGCCGCGGAAGTAGCGGGGGAGGAGGACGAGCGCGACCACCACCCGTCCCACCACGTACCCCGCGGCCAGCTGCAGCATCCACAGGTCCGCGCCGTACGCGGTGGCGGGGACGGAGATGACGGTGAGGGCGCTGGTCTCGGTGGCGACGATGGAGAAGCACGCCGCCCACCAGGGCACCGAGTGGTCGGCCAGGAAGTAGTCGGAGGCGTCCTTCTGCCGACGCCCCAGCACGCTCCCCAGCACGGCCACCCCGGCCACGTAGGCCAGGACGACGGCGAGGGCGAGGGGGGAGAAGGAGGTCAACGGCGCGCGCTCAGTCGCCCGCCACGCCCAGGGTGCTGGGGACGAACGGCGCCTCGCGCAGCACCGCCGGCTTGCGGCCGCGGAGCACCAGGAGCCACTCCCGCAGCGAGGCCGCGATCACCAGCACCACCACGGCCATGAAGACCAGGGCCACCGCCGCGTCGAGCCGGTCGTTGAAGAGCATCCGCCGCGCGACCTCCACCGTCTGCGCCCCCGGCGGCAGCGTCCCCGCCGCCAGGTGCCCCTCGATCATCCGCGCGTGGGCCAGGAACCCCAGCCGCGCCTCGGGCGAGAACACTTTCTGCCACCCCGCGGTGAAGGTCACCGTGGCCAGCCAGGCCAGCGGGAGGAGGGTGATCCAGGCGAAGCGCGCCTTCCCCATCTTGATCAGCACCGTGGTCCCCACGCAGAGCGCCACCGCCGCCAGCAGCTGGTTGGAGATGCCGAAGAGCGGCCAGAGCGAGTTGATGCCGCCCAGCGGGTCCACCACCCCCTGGTAGAGGAAGTACCCCCAGAAGGCCACGATCAGCGCGCTGGAGAGGACGATGCTGGGGTACCACGAGGTGCGCCCCAGCGGCTTCCAGACGTGCCCCAGGATCTCCTGGAGCATGAAGCGCCCCACGCGCGTCCCCGTGTCGATGGTGGTGAGGATGAAGAGCGCCTCGAACATGATGGCGAAGTGGTACCATACCGCCACCAGCGCGCTCCCGCCGAAGACCGACGAGAAGATCTGCGACATCCCCACCGCCAGCGAGGGCGCCCCGCCGGTGCGCGAGAGGAGCGACTGCTCGCCCACCGAGGCGGCCAGCGCCTGCATCTGCTCCGGGCTCACCACGAACCCCCAGGTGGCGATGGTGCGCGCCGCCGCCTCGAGCGAGCCGCCCAGCACCCCGGCGGGCGCGTTCATGGCGAAGTAGACGCCCGGCTCCAGGATCCCCGCCGCCACCATCGCCATCACCCCCACGAAGCTCTCCATCAGCATCCCCCCGTAGCCCACCATGCGGGCGTCGGACTCCCGGGTGAGCATCTTGGGGGTGGTGCCGCTGGCCACCAGCGCGTGGAAGCCGCTGATGGCGCCGCACGCCACGGTGATGAAGGCGAAGGGGAAGAGCTTCCCCGCGAAGACCGGCCCGGTGCCGTCCACGAAGCGGGTGAGCGCCGGCATGCGGATCTCCGGGAGCGCCACCAGGATGGTGACCGCCAGGAGGAGGATGGTGCCGATCTTCAGGAAGGTGCTCAGGTAGTCGCGCGGGCAGAGGAGCACCCACACCGGGAGCACCGAGGCCACGAAGCCGTACCCCATCATCAGCCACACCAGGGTGGTGGCGTCGGCGGTGAACCACGCCGCCAGCGCGGGGCTCTCGCCCACCCACTTCCCCGCCACCGTGGCCAGGAGCACCAGCACCACCCCGATCGCCGAGGCCTCGCCCACCTTCCCCGGGCGGAAGCGGTGCATCCACACCCCCATCAGCAGGGCGATGGGGATGGTGCAGGCGATGGTGAAGAGCCCCCAGGGCGAGTGCCGCAGGGCGTTGACCACGATCAGCGCCAGCACGGCCAGCAGGATCCCCATGATGGCGAGCACCGCCACCATGGCCGTCATCCCGGCCACCGGGTTGATCTCCTCGCGCGCCATCTGCCCCAGCGACTTGCCGTCGCGCCGCATGGAGGCGAAGAGGATGATGAAGTCCTGCACCGCCCCCGCCAGCACCACCCCCACGATGAGCCAGAGCGTCCCCGGGAGGTAGCCGAACTGCGCGGCCAGCACCGGGCCCACCAGCGGACCCGCCCCGGCGATGGCGGCGAAGTGGTGGCCGAAGAGGACGAAGCGGTGGGTGGGGACGAAGTCGACGTGGTTGTCGAGCCGCTCCGCGGGGGTGGCGCGGCGGTCGTCGAGCTCGAAGACGCGGCGGGCCAGGAACTTCGCGTAGAAGCGGTAGGCCACCGTGTAGGTGCAGACGGCGGCGATCACCAGCCAGGCGGCGTTGATGGTCTCGCCGCGGTGGAGCGCCAGCAGGGCGAAGGCCAGGGCGCCGAGCGCGGCGGTCGCCGTCCAGCCCAGGATCGGGAGGAGCTTGCGCATGGGGGTGCGATCAGGGAGGCACGGGGAAGGTCGGGCGGCTGGAAGCTACGCGGCGCGCCGCGGAAACGGAAGAAGGGGGCTCACACGGAGGACACGGAGGGCGGCCTCCGTGTCCTCCGTGTCAGCGAAACTACCGCTGCGAAACGTGGGTTAGTGGTCGGTCGCCTGCCTGCGCAGCCCGTAGAACGAGCGCCGCCGCCTCCCGGGTACGCAGCTTGACGGCACCGAAACTGGTGTATATCCTCAGCGACCGGTGACGCTGCCGCAGGCCATGCACACGCCCTGAGACTCCCCCGCGGGCGTGGCCGTCATCCGGCTCCGGGCGGGAGGAACCGCGCGAGCGCGGACGTGACCTCGTCCTGGAACGTCCGGGAATGGGGTCCAGGTCGGGGCGGCGCTGCGCGGTGTCTGCCATCGTTCTTCTCCCCTCAGGACTTCCCTCCCGACCCGCGCTACTCCCATGACACGGATCGCCCGCACACTTCTCTTCCTTGTCTGCGCCTCCGCCGCGGGCTGTTCGGACGGGCCCACCGGCCCGGTAACCCCGCCGGCCGTCCTGGTCCCCAACGGGCTGCTCAGCGCCACCGTTGGCACCTCGCTGAGCTACGACGCCACGCGCGGCGGCACCGTCTTCTCCGACCCGGCAGGCGGGGGACTCACGTACTCCGTGATCTTCGCTGGCCCCTCGAACGGGCTTCAGGCCGCCGGGGGCACAGTCAGCGGCACGCCCGCCGTTCCGGGAATCGTGTCCGTCACCGTTACGGCCACGGACAACAAGGGGCGAACAGCGAGCGATCAGTTCGCCATCGTCGTCTTCGCCGCCGGGCTGCCGACCCCTTCCCTCCCTGCCCTCCCGTACCCGTACACGGACGCAGCGGCACCTTTCCCGGCGCACTTCCTCACGGTCACGGATGGCCTCAGCGTCGTCGCGACGGACAACACGCCGGCGGCCAACCCGATCACGAACGCGGGTGCCACGCTGGGAAGGGTGCTCTTCTACGACCGGCGGCTCTCCGCCAATGACGGGATATCGTGCGGATCCTGCCACGTGCAGTCTCTCGGCTTCGGTGACCCGCGTCAGCGCAGCGTCGGGTTCGCCGGTGGGCTCACGGGCCGCCACTCGCCCGCGCTGGTCAACGCGCGCTTCTACCAGCGCGGTCGCTTCTTCTGGGACGAGCGCGCGGCCACCCTGGAGGCCCAGGTGGTGACCCCGATCCAGGACGCCACGGAGATGGGGATGCCGCTGGACGTGCTCGTCCAGAAGCTGACCGTCACCCCCTACTACGCCCCGCTCTTCACCCAGGCATTCGGCTCTCCGACCGTGACGAGCGACCGCATCGCGCAGGCGCTCGCCCAGTACGTCCGCTCACTGGTTTCCGCCGATTCCCGGTACGACCGGGCGATCGCCGCCGGGAGCCCGACGAACCTGGTGGGACTGACCACGGAGGAGAAGCTCGGCGAGCAGCTGTTCCGCAGCCAGGCGTGCACCACCTGCCACGTCACGACCGCGCAGGTGAGCGACGGTCCGCACAACGTCGGCCTGGACGCGGTCGATAACGACCCAGGCGTCGCGGGCGTCGGGACCGGGAGGTTCAAGTCCCCGTCGCTGCGCAACGTCGCCGTCCGTGGGCGCTACATGCACGACGGCCGCTTCACGAGCCTTGCTCAGGTGATCGACTTCTACGACTCGGGGGTGCAGGCCAATCCGGGGCTGAGCTCCCACCTTCGGGCGCCGGACGGGAGCCCGCGCCGTATGGGGCTGAGCGTCGCGGAGAAGTCGGCGATGGAGGCGTTCCTGCGGACGCTCACCGACTCGACCTTCCTCACGGCGCCGAAGTTCTCCAACCCGTTCGCGGTCCCGGCCGCACCGCCGGCTCCCGGGGCGGTGAGACGGTGAGCGATGGCAACACCCATGAGGATCACCACCCGTAGGAGGATTCGCCGGAAGCCGACTAGGTAGACGGCGATGAGCAGAATTCGCATCAGCTTTCTCGTTCAGGAAGTTGAGAGGAGGAACGACGGGGGGGCGGGGTCCGCGTATCGCGGTGCCCGCCCCCCCTTTCACGCGAGGAGCGGGCGGCCATGGCGAACGGCGGCGAGGCGAAGGGGGCGGCGCTCATCACGGGCGCCTCGGGGGGGATCGGCGCGGAGCTGGCGAAGCTCTTCGCGGCCGACGGGCACGACCTGGTGCTGGTGGCGCGCGACACCGCCCGGCTGGAGGCGGTGGGCGCCGCGCTCGCCGCCGCACACGGGGTGCGGCACCACGTGGTGCCGGCGGACCTGGCGGACCCCGCCGCGCCCGACGCCGTCCTCGCCCGCGTCCGCGAGCTGGGGGTGGCGGTGGAGGCGCTGGTGAACAACGCCGGCTTCGGCCTCTACGGCACCTTCGTCCGGACCGGGCCGGAGCCCGCCACCGACCTGCGGCGCGAGCTCGACCTGCTGCAGGTGAACGTGGCCGCCCTCACCCACCTCGCCAAGCTCTTCCTCCCGGAAATGGTGGCGCGGCGGCGCGGCCGGCTGCTGAACGTGGCCTCCACCGCCGCCTTCCAGCCGGGGCCGCTCATGGCCGTCTACTACGCCAGCAAGGCGTACGTCCTCTCCTTCTCCGAGGCGCTGGCGGTGGAGCTCGACGGCACCGGCGTCACCGTGACCACCCTCTGCCCCGGCCCCACCCGCACCGACTTCCAGGCCGCCGCCAGCCTGGAGGGCACCCGGCTCTTCCGCGCCCCCAACGTGATGAGCGCCGGGGCGGTGGCGCGCGCCGGCTACCGCGGGATGCGGGCGGGGAAGCGGGTGGTCATCCCCGGCACGGTCAACAAGGTGATGGCCCACGCCACCAAGCTGGTGCCGCGGGCGCTGGCGGCCCGGGTGGCGAAGGCGGCGCAGGAGAAGGCGTAGCGGGAACAGCCGGCGGGAGGAGGGCGATCTAAGTCGTTGCGGGTACGCATTATGCAATCCCCTCGAACCCCCCGCCGGAGGTGCGGCGGGCGCGGAGATCGGTTCACCGGAGGGGAGAGGGAAATGACCACCAGACGAGCCGGAATCCTGACCGCCCTGACCGTCGCCGTCCTGGCCGCGGGCGCCGCGGGGTGCGACCAGAGCGTGAGCCCCACCGAGCCGGACCGGATGATCGCGCTCCCGGACGAGCCCACCGACACCACCGGGTTCATCCCGCCGTTCGTCCCGGAGATGTGACCGCGCCCGGCGGCCCCCGGCCGGCTCAGTCGGCCGGGGCCACCAGGCGGGCGAGCTGCCGCTCCACCTCCTCCACCACGTCGCGCGGCTCCACCGGCTTGGCCAGGTAGCCGTCGCACCCCACCTCCTCGGCCCGGGCACGGTCCTCGGCCATGGCGTAGGCGGTGAGCGCCACCACCGGGATGCCGGCGGTGGCCGGGTCCGCCTTGATCCGCCGGGTCGCCTCCCAGCCGTCGATCCCCGGGGGCATGGCGATGTCCATCAGGATCACCGCGGGGAGGAGCTCGCGCGCCAGCCGCACCCCCTCCTCGCCGGTCGCGGCCTCGGCCACCTCGTAGCCCACGTGGCGGAGGATGGTCGCGTAGATGGCGCGGTTGTCGGGGTGGTCCTCCACCAGCAGGACGGTCAGGGTCGGGCTCATCGGCATCCCCGGGGGGCACTCGGCGCGCGGACGCCGCGCGCAGGATGCAAGTTCCGGGTCAGGGACCCTACCCGCCGAGGACCCGCCGCACCTGGGCCAGCAGCTGGAGCGGGGGGAGCGGCTTCAGCAGGTACTCGGCGAAGCCGGCCGCCAGCGCGCGGTCGCGGTCGCCGGCGGCGTGGCCCGTCCCCAGCGCCAGCAGGGGGATGCGGGCGGTGGCGGGGTGCGCCCCCAGCTCGCGGGGCGCCTCCCAGGCGGGCGGGTAGCGCGGCGGCAGCTCCAGCACGATCACGTCCGGGACGCGCACGCGCGCCAGCCGGCGCCCCTCCTCCCAGAGGGGCGCCAGCACCACCGCGAAGCCGTGGTGCCGCAGGATGAGGGCGTAGATGGCGCGGCTGTCCTCGTGCGAGTCCACGAGGAGCACGGTGTTCCCGGCCACGGGGGGATTCCGGGTGCGGGAGGTCCGGTCTGGCGAGACGGAGACAAAGATGACGGGGCCGGCGGCGGGGAACAAGAGTTTCGTCCCCGCCGCCGGTCCGGGTGGGGCTCAGCCTCCCGCGGCGGGCTCGATGACGATGAACTTCACGTCGTCCTTCGCCATCTCCTTGAGCCACGCCACCAGGTCGCCGATGCGCTCCGGCGGCTGCACGCCGCGCGAGCCGGCGATGCGGCGCACCACCCGCAGCTCGCGACCCTCCTGCGAGTACTCGGCGGAGTAGCGGCCGAAGACGCTCTGCGCGCTCACGTTCTGCGGGAGGCGGGCGCGGTACCCGGCGGGGAGGGTCACGCGGAACTCGGTCACGTCCTCGAACGGCCCCACCACCGCGGCCACGTCGATCGGGAAGCGCCGCGCCTCGCTGCGCGCCTCCAGGTCCGCGATGGTGCCCTGCACCGAGGCGCTCTCCATCGGCAGGCTCAGGATGAGCGTCTCGCCCGAGCGGGTGGCCGCCCGGGCGTTGCTCAGCCGCAGCCCCACCCAGGTGGGGGCGCGCAGGTCGCGCCCGTCGAAGATCTCCAGGCTGTCGCCGGTGGCGCCCTCGAAGATGCCGTTGGCCAGGGAGCGCGTGAGCTGCTGCAGCTCCCGCTCGGAGAACGGGTTGGCGAAGGCGCCCCGCAGGTTGTACTGCATCCCCCCCGCGGCCGTCTCCAGGTAGCGCCCCGCGAACACCCCGTCGGCGGAGAGCTCGCCCGCGATCACCGTCTCGGTGCGGTTGCGCGCCGGCGGGTCCAGCGGGAAGGTCACCTCCTCGGCGCGGCCGTCCTCGTGCACCACCAGCCCGAACTCGCCCTGGTACGAGGGGCTGACCTCGCCGTAGGGGATCAGGTCCGCCGTCAGGTCGAGGAAGGTGTAGCCCCCGCCCGGGCGCTCGACCGCGGCGATCATGTGGTCGAACTGGTTGATGGAGGGGAGGGTGCGCTCCACCCCGCCGGTGGAGGAGAGGAGCACCGGGTGCGCCCTCGCCCCCATGCGCCGGGCCAGGGCGATGAAGAGCGTCGCCTTGTCCTTGCAGTCGCCGTACTGGGTCTCGAACACCGAGGCCGGCGTGCGCGGCTGGTATCCGCCGATCCCCAGCGAGAGCGAGACGTAGCGGAGGTCCTGCGCCACCCAGCGGTGCGCGGCGCGCAGCGAGTCGTCCAGGGTGCGCGCGTCCTTCACCACCTCGGCCAGCTTGGCCTCGATGCCGGGGGTCAGCGCGTAGCGGTCGCGCGCGAGGCCGTGGTACCAGCGGGCCACGTCCGCCCACTGCACCGGTCCGGCGACGGAGATGTGCATGAGCACGTCGTTGGAGTCGGCCATGAACGGCTCCGGCTCCACCCGGGGCACCTCCTGCGTGGACCACTCCAGCACCCGGCGGCCGGCGCGCACCGACTCGATGCGCCGGAAGTTCAGGTTGGTCTCCACGATGCGCGGGTTCAGCCCCTCGGGGATCTCCAGCAGGTAGCGCGAGCGCCGGGTGGGGCGGCCGGTGTGCACGCTCCACCCGCCCAGGAAGTCGCCCGGCATCACCGGCTCGATCGTCTCCACCGTGTAGCTGAAGTCCACGATCGTCCCCGGCGCCACCCCGCCCAGCGAGATGCGCCGCACCTTCTGGTCGCTGTACACCGGGGCCTGCTCGGAGACCGGGGCCAGGCTCTCCTGGTCGTGCGTGGGCTTGTCGCTGATCACGTTCCCCTGCGCGTCGAGCACGCGGGCCCAGTTCAGGCGCAGCCGCTCGCGCGAGGCGTCGTACGAGAAGGTGTTCTCGCCCCAGAGCTCCACCGCCTCCTGGGTGAGCACCTGGGCCACCGTGCGGAAGGTGCGGCTCCCGGTGCCGTCGGCCTCGTAGATCACCACCCCGTCGTCCAGCAGGAGGATGGACGCCTCGTCGGGATACGCCGAGGGCGGCACGGCCAGCCGGTAGATGGTGTCGCTGCGGATGGAGGGGTCGCCCCGCTCGGTGATCCTCGGCGCCTGCGCGGCGAGGGCCTGCGCGGCGAGCAGGAGCCCGGCCACGGGAACGGCAACGCGCATCATGATGGGGAGACCTCGAAAAGCCGGATGGGAAAGGAAAGGGACCGGACAGGGGCGTCGAATCTAAGCGCTTGAGGCGCAACGATCAAGCCGCGTCCGGCTCCGGCGCGGGCGGGCCACCCCGCGGGCCCGAAGCGGATCATCCCTCCTCCTCTCCTGAAACTTAACCCCGTGCCGCATCGTTCGTTGATGCCGCTTGCCAGCCGCGGGCGGGAGCGGCTAGATACAACGCGACCCACCGCACACGCGGGCCCCCGCCGCACGCAAGGAGCACCCCATGGCGTTCTGGAAAGACTTCATCAAGAGCGAGCTCATCGACATCGTCGAGTGGCTCGACGAGTCCGGCGACACCCTGGTGCACCGCTTCGAGCGGCACGAGAACGAGATCAAGAACGGCGCCCAGCTCATCGTGCGCCCCGGGCAGACGGCCGTCTTCGTGGACCAGGGCCGCATCGCCGACGTCTTCCAGCCCGGGCGCTACGAGCTGAAGACGGAGAACATCCCCATCCTCTCCACCCTGCGCGGCTGGAAGTACGGCTTCGACTCGCCCTTCAAGGCCGAGGTCTACTTCGTCTCCACCCGGCAGGTCACGGACCAGAAGTGGGGCACCAAGAACCCGATCATGCTGCGCGACCCCGAGTTCGGCCCGGTGCGGCTGCGCGCCTTCGGCAGCTACGCCTTCCGCGTGGCCGAGCCGGCCAAGCTGATCGTGGAGATCGTGGGGACCAACGGCACCTTCACCGTCGACGGCGTGGGCGACCAGCTGCGCAACCTGATCGTGGCGCGCTTCGCCGATGCGCTGGCCGAGCTCAAGCTCCCCGCGCTGGACCTGGCCGCCAACTACGACGAGCTGGGCGACGCGGTGCGGCAGAAGATCGGGCCCGACTTCGCCGGCTACGGCATCGAGATCACCACCTTCCTGGTGGAGAACATCTCGCTGCCGGAGGAGGTGGAGAAGATGCTCGACAAGCGCAGCAGCATGGGCGTGCTGGGCGACCTGGGGGCCTACACCCAGTTCCAGACGGCGCAGGCCATCGAGGCGGCGGCCGAGAACCCGGGCGGCACCGCCGGCGCGGGGATGGGGATGGGGATGGGCTTCGCCATGGCGCAGCAGATGGGGCAGGCGCTGGGCGGCCAGCAGGGGCAGCCGCGCGGCGCCACCCCGCCGCCGCTGCCGGGGCAGGCGCAGTTCTTCGTGGCCGCGGGCGGGGCGCACACCGGCCCGCACGCGCTCGACGCGCTCCGCCAGCAGGCCGCCAGCGGCGCGCTCACCCGCGACACGCTGGTGTGGAAGGAGGGGATGGCCGCCTGGACCAGGGCCGGCGAGGTCGCCGAGCTGGCCCCGGTCTTCGGCGCCGTGCCGCCCCCGCTCCCGCCGCAGTAGTCCCCCCGACGCAGCGCGCCCCCTCTCCCGGCCGGGAGAGGGGGCGCGCCGCATGCTCCACCCTGTGCGCTACAGGTCGTGGTCCCGCAGCGCGCGGGGCGGCCCCAGCACCTCCGCGAGGAGGACGGCCTTGCGCAGGGCGTTGGGCTCGCGCAGCACGTCGAGCGCGCCGTGGGTGGCGGGCAGCGGCGTGCCGGCCGCGTCCACGTAGCGCTGGTGGAAGCGCTCGTGCTCGCGGGTCCAGTCCACCGTCTCCTGCTCCAGGCTGACCACCCCGTGCCCCGCCGGGATCTCCTCCAGCCCGGCCTGCCACCTGTCCGTCTCCGCCACCTCCAGTGTGGCGGCGGCGCTCTCCGTCGGGGCGGTCCCCTCCTCCGGCTCCGCCTCGTCCAGCACCTCCTCCGAGGTGCTCTCCTCTCCCGGCCAGGCGCCCCACCCGGCGAAGCGCCCGTCCTGCGGCGGGGCGCCGACCACCACCACCCGGGGGAGCACCACCTCGCCGGTGGGGGTGCGGTACTCCCCGCCCGGGAGCTGCGCCCGCGGGGGCGCCGGCAGCGGCGGCCCGCCCTGCCGCTGCATCGGCGGCAGCTGGCCGCGCTTCCGCGCCTCCTGCCTGGCGTTGGAGATGACGCTCACCAGGATGATGAACGCCACCCACACCACGAAGAACCAGTCCACGGCTCAGGCCCCGGTGCCGGGGGCGCCGCCGCCGTCGCCCTTCGCCAGCGCCTTCCGCATGGAGGTGTCGCTCTGCAGGTTCTGGATGCGCGCGTAGTCCATGATCCCCAGGTTCCCCATGCGGAACGCCTCGGCCATGGCGAGCGGCACCTGCGCCTCGGCCTCCACCACCCGGGCCCGCATCTCCTCCACCCGCGCGCGGTTCTCCTGCTCCAGCGCCACCGCCATGGCGCGCCGCTCCTCGGCCTTGGCCTGGGCGATGCGCTTGTCCGCCTCCGCCTGGTCCGTCTGCAGCTCCGCGCCGATGTTCTTCCCCACGTCCACGTCGGCGATGTCGATGGAGAGGATCTCGAACGCCGTCCCCGCGTCGAGCCCCTTGCTGAGCACCGTCTTGGAGATGGCGTCCGGGTTCTCCAGCACCGCCGCATGGCTCACCGCCGAGCCGATGGTGGAGACGATCCCCTCGCCCACGCGCCCCAGGATGGTCTCCTCGCCCGCGCCGCCCACCAGGCGCTGGATGTTGGCCCGCACCGTCACCCGGGCGATGGCGATGAGCTGGATGCCGTCCTTGGCCATGGCCGCCACCCGCGGGGTGGAGATGACCTTGGGGTTCACCGAGGTCTGCACCGCGTCGAGCACGTTGCGGCCGGCCAGGTCGATGGCCGCGGCGCGCTCGAAGTTGAGGTCGATCCCCGCCTTGTCGGCGGCGATGAGCGCCTGCACCACCCGCTCCACGTTGCCGCCGGCCAGGTAGTGCCCTTCCAGCGCGTCGGGGCCCAGGTCCTTGATCCCCGCCTTGTTGGCGGTGATGAGCGGGTTGACGATCTTCCCCGGGTTCACCTTGCGCAGACGCATCCCGATCAGGGTCAGGAAGCCGATGCGCACCCCCGAGGAGAGCGCCTGGATCCAGAGCCCCACCGGGATGAAGCGCGAGAGGATGAGGACGAAGATGAACGCCAGGAAGATGAACACGATGGCGCCGCTGGCGATGAGCTCTTCCATGTCCGGTTCTCAGCTGGTTGGGAGGGATTGAGCGCGCGCGCCGTTCACCCCGCCGCGGGGGTCACGGGGCGCACGATGTGGCGGTACCCCTCGGAGCGCACCACCCGCACGGGCGTCCCCGCGCGCACGTAGTCGCCCTCCGTCACCACGTCCATCTTCTCGTCGCCGAAGGCGGCGGTGCCGCTGGGGCGCAGGTCGGTGAGCGCCACCCCCTGCGCGCCCTCCAGGTCCGCGCGCACCGGGTGCGAGAGGTAGCCCTCGCTGCGGCCCAGCGACGTCTGCAGGAAGAGCTGGCTGGTGCGCCGCCCCTTGGGGAGGTGGGTCACGATCCCCCATACCGCCAGCCCGATCATCACCAGCGCCGAGACGATCACCCCCAGCGCCACGGCCAGATCGCCGGTGGTGGGGAAGGAGCCGAGCATCGCCAGCAGGATGCTGGCGAGGATGGCGCACACCCCCATCACCCCGGCGATGCCGAAGCCCGGGAGCACCAGGACCTCCACCAGCAGGAGGACGATCCCCAGCGCCACCAGGATCAGCGACTCCCAGCCGGCCAGCCCCACCAGCAGGTGGCTGCCGAAGAAGGCCGCCAGCGAGGCCAGCCCGGTGACGCCCGCCAGCCCGAAGGTGGGAGTCTTGAGCTCGACGATGAGCCCCAGGAAGCCGAAGGAGAGGAGGAAGGGCGCCACCAGCGGGTTGGTGAGCAGCCCCACCAGCTTCTCCGCCCAGTTCTTCCGCGGGGTCACCACGGTGGCGCCGGGGGCGCCCGCGGCCGCCTTCACCGCCTCCAGGTCCGCCGCCTCGCGGGCGTAGCCCACGCGCACGGCGCCGGCGGTGGAGAGGGTGAGCAGCTTGCCGCGCGCGTCCACGCCCGGCACCTCCACGTCCTCGTCGACCATGGCCTCGGCGATGGCGGGGTCGAGCCCGCGGGCCTCGGCCAGGGCCCGGAACTCCGAGCGCATGGCGCTGACGTACTTCTCCGGCGCCTTGCTCCCGTCGCCGAACACCGGCGTGGCGGCCCCCAGCGAGGCGCCCGGGCGCATGTAGATGCCGTCGGTGGCCAGGGCGATGAGCGCCCCGGCCGAGAGCGCGCGCGGGTTCACGAAGGCGAAGGTGGGCACCCGGCTGTCGTGCAGCGCGTCGGCGATCTGCTCGGCTGCGTCCACGCCGCCGCCGGGGGTGTCCATCTCCAGGATCACGGCGGCCGCGCCGGCCTCCTCCGCCTCGCGGAGCGAGCGCTCCACGAACGGCACCAGCCCGCCGACGATGGCGCCGGTGATGGGGATGCGGTAGACCACGCGCCCCGCCTGCTGGGCGGGGGCGAGGGCGGCGGAGAGGGCGCCCGTGGCGAGCGCGGCCGCGGCGAGGGTGCGGAAGGTACGCATGCCGTTGGAACGTCCGGGTGTCATACGGAGCGCGGCGGAAGGGTTCCTCTTCCCCGGTGCGGGAGCCGCGCGCAGGCAAGATAACGCGCCGCCGCCGCCCGGGAAACGAACTCGTGCACTCTACGCAGTCGAAGGGATTGCTGTTTCAGGGCTTAATCGGCTTCGCCGCCAACAGGAGGCGCACCCTACCGCTGGCGAGGGCGTGCTCCGCGGAGAGGTGGAGGCCCGCCCGCGCACCTCCGGTGCGCGCTCCCGCTCGAACACGCTGCGCACGCTCCGTGAATTTACTAGGAACACTAGCTACATTCTTAGAACTTGCTTGGAACACAGTCATAGGCTTTCAGAGGAAATTCAGATGAGCACGGAGGTTGTTCTTTTTCCACCGAGAGCGACAAAGCTGGGTCTACGGAAACACCTTCGTTCGTTAGGTTACCTGCCGGTTCAACATCTTTGGTCTTGGCCAAAGGGATCTGTCCATTTTCATTGGTTCGAAGAGGAGGATTTCAAGTCAACTGACGGTGTTGAAGCAACGATTTATCCAACGTCCGAAGAGGAACGCAACAACTACAAGGCCGGCGCTTGGACACTGCATACACGTACCCGGGCTTCGGCAAGCCGTTTTGATAAAGAGTACCAGAACCATACAATTAGAACCGCCCGTAAGATGTTCGGTGGGGATTTCTATAACGATTGGCGCGGGAAAAACCGTTACGTCGAACTTTGGACTGAGACAAAGAGTCCGGCAGGCCGAGGAATCTACCTGTCCTACCACTGGGTCCTCCAAAACGTAAGGGCAGTCCAGCGCGCACTTCCTCAGCCAATAGAGGTGCCTTCCCATGGGCCTTTGGCTGAACTCACTCGTCTCCACGATCCTGTGCGGGTACTCTATAACGCTCTTGTCCCCTTTGCTGTCGCGGCATTAGAACACTTCTTTAGCCAAACTTTCATTATTTTACTCCGATTTGATGACCAAGCTCGCCGACGGTTGCGTGATCAAACCCGAAAGGTCGAGATGAGCGAGGTTTTTGCCCTATCTCAAGGTGAGCGGAGAATCGAGGAACTTGTAGCTCAGTGGTACAGCTTCCAGAACATCCAGAGCGTTCACAACGCCTTCTATGAATGGTTCGGGATTGACGTGTGGAAATTGCTCCGAAGACGGAAGCGAGTCGGTCGTCGCATCAGTGTTCTAGAGCGAAGGCTAAATCATCTTATCGAGTTCCGGCATGGCATCGTTCACCGGTTTGAACTGGATTTTGGACTTGGTCGGGATGAAATTTCGGAACTCCTAGAATCAGCCCGTGTGCTCATTGAGGTCTTTGTCGATCATCTGGAACAGGAACGCGGAATAAAAATTCGAGACGAGTAATTCGCGCTCGTCTCAGTTCCAAAGACGCAACTGAAGGTGGGAATTCGAAGGAGTAGAAAAGAGCCCGGCAGCCATTATCGGCTTTGGGGCCCTCGTAAACTGCCGAAGTAGGATTCGAATCTAGGCGCGAAGCTCCTGCACAGCGGCCAACCCGTCCACGCCACATTCTTCGAGCCGAGTCAAGACGTCGCAAGGAACGTCACGGCTTGGCGAGCCAAGGCCGGCACATAGGGAGGGGCGTTCCTAGGGAGCGCTCCCTTTCGTCAGCCGGTCAGCTCTGTGGATGCTGCCCGTCGTACCCACTCCTTGAGTTGGCGGGTCGCTTCTTCTCGATATTCGGTACGATACCTACCGCATTGTCGCTACAGATGAACTCTTTCCCACGGTGCCTAAACTCGATAGGGGGAGGGTACGCACGTCTCTTTCGCTTCCCACGGTTATTCTCCCCCCTACCCTTCCGCACGTTGCTCGTACGCGGCTAGGATCTCGTCGTCTGATAGCTCCCGTGCCCGGCGCCCAACCGCGGGCGCGAAATCAACGCTGTATCGGGTCTCTAAGCCGCAGCGGAACTCAACCCTCCACTTCTCCAAAAACGGAGCTTCGTGACCGAGCTTCGAGTCGATAGATACCGACAGTGCTGGGTCCACAAGGCGCGTCACGAGAACCGTGTAACGCTTCTGGTCCGGCGCAACCCACTCACGGCCGTCGTCGCTAAGGGGCATCCGCATGGGCGATCTCACCTCCGGGTGCGTACTAATCGTGTACTTCCTCGCGCCTCCCAAATCAAAAAAGCGAAAAGCCCGGAAGCTATGTGCTTACCGGGCTCCGGCTTATGTAGCTCCCGCGGTAGGATTCGAACCTACGACCCCCTGATTAACAGTCAGGTGCTCTAACCAGCTGAGCTACGCGGGAATGTACCGCTCCTGCGGAGAGGCCCGATAACTTATCAGCGCACCCCCTCGCTGTCAACCCTCGGCCGGATCCGCGTATCTCCCCGCCCCGCATGGACTTGCCTCGTCCGGGCCGCGATGGAACCCGGCGCCGGTCCGCGGGGTTTCTCAGGGTCACACGCCACGCCACGCGCCCCCGGGCGTACGACGTAAACCCCTGCCACGCAACGCGCTGCGGCCCGTTTCGTGCCCCTGTCGTCCCGTCCGCGCGCGGCGCCGCTCCCGGCCCGCGCCGCAGAAACCGCGGTACCCCGCAGGAAATCGCACCTCGCATGAAGCTCTCCCCCCGCGCTCCCGCCTACGCCGGCCTGCTGGGTCTCGCAACGGGTCTTGCAATCGGCACGGCCTGGTCGTCGCCCGGGGCGCGCCTCGGTCTCCCCACCGTGGAGGAGCTGCGCCCCTCGCTGGCGGTGGACCCGCTGGAGCGACTCGGCCGCGCCGAGATGGCGCTCGCCGCCGAGCGCGCGCGCGCCAGCCTGGAGGCCGGGCGGCCGTGGGCGGCGTGGGGGCTGCTGCGCGGCTTCGTGGACGAGGCGGACGAGGCCCCGGCGGCCGTGGCGCTGCTGGCGGCGCGGGCCGCCGCCGGGTGGGGCGGCTGGAGCCAGGTGGACCGGCTGCTGGCCGGCCGGCCGTG
>DASUNK010000403.1:0-13959 GCA_036277195.1 Longimicrobiaceae bacterium
CGCGTGGGGCTGGTGGCGCCGCTGAGCGCCGCGGCCCGCGCCGTCGCCGACCGCCTGGCCGACGGCGCCGCGCTGCGCCGGGCGCGGGTGCACCCGGTGCAGGTGCTCTCGGCGCTGCGCACCTACGCCCGCGGGCAGGGCGTGCGCGGCCGGCACGCGTGGCACCCGGTGCCGCAGGTGGTGGACGCGCTCGACGCGGCCTTCTACCTGGCGTTCGGCGCCGTGGAGCCCTCGGGGCGGCGCACCCTGCTGGCGCTGGACGTGTCGGGGTCGATGGGCGCGGCGGTGCAGGGGCTGGACTCCCTGAGCTGCCGCGAGGCCTCGGCGGCCATGGCGCTGGTGACCGCGGCCACCGAGCCACGGCACCGCTTCGTGGCCTTCACCACCGGGCTCTCGCCACTGGGCGTCTCGCCGCGCCAGCGGCTGGACGACGTGGTGCACCGGGTGAGCCGCCTCCCCTTCGGGGGGACGGACTGCGCGCTCCCGATGCGCGAGGCGGCGAAGCACGGCTGGGAGGTGGACGTCTTCGTCGTCTACACGGACAGCGAGACCTGGGCGGGCGAGGTGCATCCGTCGCAGGCGCTCCGGATGTACCGGGAGCGGACGGGGATCCCGGCGAAGCTGGTGGTCGTCGGGATGGCGTCGAACGGGTTCACCCTCGCGGACCCGGACGACGCGGGGATGCTGGACGTGGTCGGCTTCGACGCGGCCGCGCCCCAGCTGATCGGCGACTTCGCGCGGTAGGGGGCGTGGGTCCGGGGTCTCCCGGCCCGCGCCCCGCCGCGGGAGTCGAGACCATACGGATTCACGTGAACCATCGACCGAAAGCGAGTCGTTGCCAGATGGAGAACCGGCTGAGGATCGCCCGGGAGGAGCCGGAGGAGAAGCACCGGCCGGCGGGCGACTACTTCCAGATCCAGACCCGCGGCGACGTGTTCTACGTGTCCGCGGAGACGGCGCGCCGGATCGGCCGCGTGCTGGACCGGCGCTGGCGGCCGCGGTGGGTCAAGTTCGTGGACCTCAACGGGGCGCGCGCGTGGGTGCGAACGGACCAGGTGGAGGCGGTCCACGAGAGCACCGAGGCCGGGCGGCAGACCCACCGCGACTTCAACCGCGCCCTGCGGCGCGAGGACCGGACGGACCGCCGCTGGGACGAGGACGAGTTCTGATGACGCGCTGTCCCGTCCTTCCCTCGTACGCTTGGGTGAAGGGCGGGCGGATGCTACTTTCGCGGGCGGCACGGCGCCGCGCCACCGGGACGGATTTCGATGAAGATCTTCGGGCAGCACGAGGAGAGCACCATCCGGCAGCTGCAGGACGTGGCGGGCCGGGCGGAGAAGGTGGCCCTGATGGCCGACGGCCACGTGGGCTACGTGATGCCGATCGGCGGCGTGGCGGCGTACGACAACCGCGTCTCGGTGGTCGGCGTGGGCTTCGATATCGCCTGTGGGAACTGCGCCATCCGCACCGACCTGCGGGTGGAGGACGTCACCCGCGAGCTCTCGCTCGACGAGATCGGGCGCAACCCGTTCCGGCTGACGCAGGACCGCCGCGCCCGGCAGCTGGCCGACGAGATCGCCGGCACCATCTCGTTCGGGCTGGGGCGGAAGAACCCGGCCGACGACGCCCCGGTCGACGACCCGCTCTTCCTGGACCCGGCGTGGTACGCCATCCCCAACACGGGGAGCTACCGCGACGACCTGCGCGAGAAGGCGCGCCGCCAGCTCGGCACCGTGGGGAGCGGCAACCACTACGTGGACGTGTTCGCCGATGAGACCGGCGCCGTGTGGGTGGGCGTGCACTTCGGCAGCCGCGGCTTCGGGCACACCGTGGCCTCGTCGTTCCTGGCGCTGGGCCAGGGGAAGGCGTGGGGCGAGCGCGCTCCCGAGCGCGAGGTGCTGCTCGACCTGGCGCAGCCGCTGGGGCACGACTACTGGCAGCTGATGGAGCTCGCCGGGCGCTACGCCTACGCCGGGCGCGAGTGGGTGGCGCGCAAGGTGGTGGCGCTGCTGGGCGGCACCGAGCTGGAGCTGGTGCACAACCACCACAACTTCGCCTGGAAGGAGGTGCACGGCGGGCGCGAGTACGTGGTGGTGCGCAAGGGCGCCACCCCCGCCTTCCCGGGGCAGCAGGGCTTCATCGGCGGCTCCATGGGCGACGACGCCGTCATCGTCCGCGGCGCCGAGGCGGACCCGGACGCCGACCCGGCGCTGGCGCGGCTGCAGGAGGAGGCGCTCTACTCCACCGTGCACGGGGCGGGGCGCGTGATGTCGCGCACCGCGGCGGCGGGGAAGCGCAACCGCCGGGGGCGGCAGCTCACCCCCGGCAGGGTCTCGCCGGAGATGATGCAGGAGTGGCTGGCGAAGAAGGGGGTGATCCTGCGCGGCGGCGGGCTGGACGAGTCGCCGCACGTGTACCGCCGCCTCCCGGCGGTGCTGAAGGCGCAGGGCGCCACGGTGGAGGTGCTGCACACGCTCCGCCCGCTGGTGGTGGTGATGGCGGGCGAGGGCGAGCTGGACCCGTACAAGGACTGAGGCCGCCGGCCTCAGTCCGCCGCCAGCACCCGGCGCAGCGTGGCCAGGCCGTACGCCAGCCGCGACTTGACCGTCCCCGCCGGGAGGGCGAGCACGCCGCCCACCTCGTCCAGCGTGAGGCCGTCGAGGTAGTGGAGCGCCAGCACCGCGCGGCTGGCGGGCGACACGCGCTCCAGCAGCGCGGGGAGGCGCTCCAGCAGGCCCGCCGGGGCCGCCGGCGGCTCCTCCGCCGCCGGCAGCTCGGGGGAGAGCTCCGCGTGCGCGCGCTCGTGCCAGCGGTGGCGGCGCAGGGCGCGGAAGATCTCGCGGCTGGCGATGCGGCGCGCCCACGCCGCGAAGGCACGCGGCTCGCGCAGCGTGCCGAGCTTGCGGAAGAGGAGGACGAGGATCTCCTGCAGCACGTCGCTGCGGAGGTCCTCGTCCGCGATCATGACGGCGGCGTACGGCTGCAGCAGCGCCAGCGCGCGCTCCAGCAGCGCCTCCAGCGCCGGGCGGTCGCCCGCCTGCGCCCGGAGCACGAGCCAGGCGGTCTCGCGCGCCTGGCCCGGCCGCTCCGCCGTCACGAGCCCGCGCGCTCGTCCAGCAGCTGGATGGCGTGCAGCAGCCGCGCGTGGGCGCCGCCCGCCTTCGCCGCCAGGGCCATCATCCCCAGGGCGAGCGTGGTGTAGGTGAGCACCGCCAGCACCAGCATCAGCAGGTGCGTGCGGTCGTCGAAGTCGATCAGGTAGAGGGCGAGGCCGAGCAGCGCGGCCTCGACGACGGCCGCGCCGGTGAGGGCCAGTCGCGACTGGCGGTCGCGGCGGTCGGCCTCTTCCAGGGCGTTGCGCACCAGGGCGGCGGGAGTGGGCGTGGTCATGGTCCGGCTCCGGTGAGGGTTTACCTGCTGAGGATCGCCGCGCCCAGGACCACCGCCTCGACGAGGGCGAAGGCGATCACCGCGATCTTCACCGGGCGCGACGGCAGCGGGGTGTGCATGGCCGTGTCCGTGGAGAGGGTTGTCGGGCGCGGGCGCCGCCTGTCGGCGCCTCGCACAGGATAGGAGGCGGTGATCCGGCGGAGTGTTCGAATCATCCATCGAAAGACATGCTGCTGACCATCCGCACCACGCACCGGCCGGCGACCGACCTGGGCTACCTGCTGGCGAAGCACCCGGAGCGGGTGCAGAGCTTCGACCTCGGCTTCGGGTACGCGCACGTCTTCTACCCCGAGGCGGGCGAGGACGCCTGCACCGCCGCGCTCCTGCTCGACGTGGACCCGGTGGGGCTGGTGCGCGGGGCGCAGGGCGCGCTCGACCAGTACGTCAACGACCGGCCGTACGTATCCTCCTCCTTCCTCTCCGTGGCGCTCTCGCGCGTGCTGCGGAGCGCGCTGGCGGGGCAGAGCCGCGAGCGGCCGGAGCTGGCGGAGACGCCCATCCCCCTGCGGGCCACCCTGGCCGTGCTCCCCTGCCGCGGCGGCGAGGACTTCCTGCGCCGCCTCTGGGAGCCGCTGGGCTACGCGGTCGACGCCGTGCCGCACCCGCTGGACGAGCGCGAGCCCGCGTGGGGCGCCAGCCGCTACTTCACCGTTACCCTCACCGCCGTGAAGCGGCTGGCGGAGCTGCTCTCGCACCTCTACGTGCTGGTGCCGGTGCTGGACAACCGCAAGCACTACTGGGTGGGCGACGACGAGGTGGAGAAGCTCCTCCGCCACGGCGAGGGGTGGCTGGCCGCGCACCCGGAGCGCTCCGCCATCACCCGGCGCTACCTGCGCCATCGCTCCAGCCTGGTGCGCCAGGCCATCGCGCGGCTGGTGGAGGAGGAGGACCCGGACGAGGAGGAGGAGACCCCCGCGCAGGCGGCGCGCGACGCCGAGGAGGAGCGGCTGGAGCGGCCGGTGAGCCTCAACGAGCAGCGCCTGAGCGCGGTGCTGGCGGCGGTGCGGGCCAGCGGCGCCCGGCGCGTGCTCGACCTGGGGTGCGGCGAGGGGAAGCTGCTCCGCCGGCTGCTGGAGGACCGCTCCTTCACCGAGATCGTGGGGATGGACGTGGCGCACCGCTCGCTGGAGATCGCCCGCGACCGGCTGAAGCTGGACCGGCTCCCGCCGAAGCAGCGCGAGCGCATCAAGCTGATGCACGGCTCGCTGATGTACCGCGACCGGCGGCTGGAGGGGTTCGACGCCGCCACCGTGGTCGAGGTGGTGGAGCACATGGACCCGCCGCGGCTGGCGGCGTTCGAGCGGGTGCTGTGGGAGCACGCGCGCCCGGGGACCATCGTGCTGACCACGCCCAACGGGGAGTACAACGTGCGCTGGCCCTCGCTCCCGGCGGGCGACTTCCGCCACCGCGACCACCGCTTCGAGTGGACGCGTGCCGAGCTCCGCGCCTGGGCCGAGGCGCTCTCCGCGCGCACCGGCTACGCCGTGCGGTTCCTCCCCGTGGGCCCGGAGGACCCCGAGGTCGGCTCGCCCACGCAGATGGCGATCTTCACCCGCCCATGACCCAGCTTTCCCTGCACGGCGCGCCCGAAGCCGGCCAGGGGCGCACCATCGCCATTCCCAACCTGGCGCTGGTGGTGCTGGTGGGCCCCTCCGGCTGTGGCAAGTCCACCTTCGCGCGGCGGCACTTCCTTCCCACCGAGGTGCTGTCGTCCGACTTCTTCCGCGCCATGGTGGCCGACGACGAGCTCGACCAGTCGGCCACCACCGACGCCTTCGACCTGCTGCACTTCGCCGCCCGCAAGCGCCTGAAGGCGGGCCGCCTCACCGTGGTCGACGCCACCAGCGTGCAGCCCGACGCCCGCAAGCCGCTGGTGGCGCTGGCGCGCGAGCACCACGTCTGGGCCGTCGCCATCGTGCTCGCCATCCCCGAGCTCGAGTGCGTGCAGCGCAACCTGGCGCGCACCGACCGGCAGGTGCCCCCGCACGTCATCCCCCAGCAGAGCGCGCAGCTCCGCCGCTCGCTCCGGGGGCTGGAGCGCGAGGGCTTTCGCCACGTCCACGTGCTGCGCTCGCAGGAAGAGATCGACGCCGTCCGCGTCGTCCGCCAGAAGATGTGGAACGACCGGCGCGACGAGCACGGCCCCTTCGACCTCGTGGGCGACGTGCACGGCTGCGCCGACGAGCTGGAGGCGCTGCTCGACCGGCTGGGCTACGCCCCGGGGCCGGACGGCGCGCGCCGCCACCCCGCGGGGCGCCGCGCCGTCTTCCTGGGCGACCTGGTGGACCGCGGCCCCCGCGTGGTCGACACGCTGCGGCTGGTGATGGCGATGGTGGAGGCGGGGTCGGCGCTGGCCGTCCCCGGCAACCACGACGTCAAGCTGGTGCGCGCCCTCCGCGGGCGGAACGTGCAGGTGCGGCACGGGCTGGCGCGCTCGCTGGAGGAGCTGGAGCAGGAGACGCCCGAGTTCCGCGAGCGCGTGGCCGCCTTCCTCGACGGGCTGGTGAGCCACTACGTGCTGGACGGCGGCGAGCTGGTGGTGGCGCACGCGGGGATGAAGGAGGAGATGCAGGGGCGCGGCTCGGGCGCGGTGCGCGAGTTCGCCCTCTACGGCGAGACCACGGGCGAGACGGACGATTTCGGGCTCCCGGTGCGCTACAACTGGGCGGCCGCCTATCGCGGGCGGGCGGCGGTGGTGTACGGCCACACCCCGGTCCCCGAGCCCGAGTGGCTGAACCGCACCATCAACCTCGACACCGGGTGCGTCTTCGGCGGGCGGCTGACGGCGCTCCGCTGGCCCGAGCGCGAGCTGGTGTCCGTCCCCGCCGCGCGCACCTACGCCGAGCCGTCGCGCCCCTTCCTCCCGGACGAGGCGGACGCGCCCGCGCTCAGCACCCAGCAGCGCCTCGACGAGGTGCTGGACCTGGACGACGTGGCGGGGCGCCGCATCGTGCAGACCCGCCTGGCCGGCAACGTCACCGTGCGCGAGGAGAACGCCGCGGCGGCGCTGGAGGTGATGAGCCGCTTCGCCGTGAATCCCAAGTGGCTGGTGTACCTGCCGCCCACCATGTCGCCCTCCGAGACCTCGCGCGAGCCCGGGCTGCTGGAGCACCCGGCCGAGGCGTTCGCCTACTTCCGCCACCAGGGGGTGCCGCGGGTGGTGTGCGAGGAGAAGCACATGGGCTCGCGTGCCGTGGTGGTGGTCTGCCGGAGCGAGGCGGCGGCGCGCCGCCGCTTCGGGGTGGAGGGCGAAGGGATCGGGGTGGTGTACACGCGCACCGGCCGCGGCTTCTTCGACGACGCGGCGCTGCAGGCCGAGGTGCTGGGGATCGTCCGCGACGCGCTGGACGCCTCCGGCCTCTGGGACGAGCTGGGGACGGAGTGGGCGGTGCTCGACTGCGAGCTGATGCCCTGGTCCGCCAAGGCGCAGGCGCTCATCCGCGACCAGTACGCCGCGGTGGGCGCGGCCGCCACGGCGTCGCTGGGCGATGCGGTGGGCGCGCTGCGCGCCGCGGCCGGCCGGGGGGTGGAGGCGGGCGGGCTGCTGGAGCGCTTCGCCGAGCGCGCCCGGCTGGTGGCGGACTACCGGGACGCCTACCGTCGCTACTGCTGGCCGGTGAATTCGGTGGACGACCTGCGCCTGGCGCCCTTCCACCTGATGGCCACGGAGGGCCGGGTGCATACCTCCCGCGACCACGGGTGGCACCTGGAGATGATCGGCCGCCTGTGCGGGGCGGCATCGCGGGTGCTCTTCCGCACCGGGCACCGGGTGGTGGACGTCACGGACGAGGGCGCGGTGGCCGAGGGGGTGCGCTGGTGGGAGGAGATGACGGCGCGCGGCGGCGAGGGGATGGTGGTGAAGCCGCTGGAGTTCGTCGCGCGGGGGGCGCGCGGGGTGGTGCAGCCGGCGGTGAAGTGCCGGGGGCGGGAGTACCTGCGCCTCATCTACGGGCCGGAGTACACGCTGCCGGAGAACCTGGAGCGGCTCCGGCAGCGGGGGCTGGGGGCGAAGCGCTCGCTGGCGCACCGCGAGTTCGCGCTGGGGGTGGAGGGGCTGGAGCGCTTCGTGGCGGGCGAGCCGCTGCGCCGGGTGCACGAGTGCGTGTTCGCCGTGCTGGCGCTGGAGTCCGAGCCCGTGGACCCGCGGCTTTAGGAGCCGCAGGCGGGGCGGTTACGCCGCTTCGGGCGTGGATACGCGGCCGAGGACGCGCTCCACCTCGCGCAGCAGCTGGCGCGGCTCGAAGGGCTTCTCCAGATAGCCGCGGCTCCGGGCCCCGCGCGCCTGCCGCCGGTAGACCACCCCGGAGTGCAGCGAGAGCAGGATGACCGGCGTGCTCGCGGTCGAGGGGTCGTCGCTGAGGATGCGCGCCGCCTCCAGCCCGTTCACACCCGGGCCATCCATGTCCAGGATGATGGCGTCGGGCTGCACCGCGCGCGCGATCTCCACCGTCTCGGCGCCGTCGGACGCCTCCAGCGCGCGGTAGCCGTGATAGCGCAGGAGCGTGGCGTAGATGTCGCGCAGGTGCAGACTCGCGTCGGTAACCAGGACGGTGGGGCGGCGCGTCTTCCGCCTCGGGGCTCGCTGTTCGGGCATAGGTGCGTCGCGGGTGCGGGGATAGCCGTCGCGTCGTCTCGGCCGCCCGAGTCGAGCACCCCATGTGCCGCATTTCACGCCAGAAACGTAGCGCGGTCGCAGGAACGGAGTTACGGGGCCTGGCCTTCCGTCGTTCCAGGCTCGACGAACGCGGTTCGCACCCTCAGAATACGCGATGCCGGGCATTCTGCCACGCCGGAATCCATCCACCACCATGCGCGACATCGCGGCTCCGGACCTCCCGCCGATCCTCGTCTCCATCGCCGATCCACACCTCCCCGAGAGCGTGCGGCTGGTGGAGCACCTGTGGGACGAGCTGGGAGAGCTGTACGGCGACACGGGCCCGTGCCGCTTCTCGCCCGACGAGCTGGTCGGCGAGGGGACGGTGTTCGTGGTGGCTTCGGTCGACGGGGAGGCGGTGGGGTGCGGTGCCGTGCTCCCGCTGGAGGGCGACGTCGGCGAGGTGAAGCGGATCTTCGTGGAGCCCCGCGCGCGCCGCCGCGGCGTAGCCGGACAGGTGCTGGAGGCGCTGGAGGATGCGGCGCGGCGGCTGGGATACCGCGCGCTCCGGCTGGAGACCGGCCTGCACCAGCCGGGTGCCATCTCGCTCTACGACGGATCGGGCTGGCGCCGCATCGCCCGCTACGGGCGCCACGTCGACGACCCGCTCAGCGTCTGCTTCGAGAAGCAGCTCGATTCGTTTCTCACTGGTATTGAGGAGATAGCAGGCTCGGTGGAGGGGCCGGCTGATCTCTCATGCAATCCAATGCACATGGATGGTTTCGGTCAATCACGAGGGTAGCCTCCGCGTCCGCGACGCACGCGACGACGAGCGCGGAGCCATCCGCGCACTGACGCTGCGCGCGTACGCGGAGTACGCCGCCGCCATGGCCCCGTCCGCCTGGGCGGCGCTCGAGGGTGCGGTGCTCCACGGCCTCGAAACCGGGGAGCGCGTGGAGCGGATCGTGGCCGAGCATGGGGAGAACCTCGTCGGGAGCGTGATGCTCTACCCTCCCGCGGCCGAGGCCTACGGCGAGCTGACCGGAAGGGCGGCGTGGCCGGAGCTGCGGCTGCTGGCGGTGGCGCCCGAGGCGCGCGGGCACGGCGTCGGCGAGGCGCTGGTGGACGAGTGCGCGCGTCGCGCCCGCGCGGCCGGGGCGGCGGAGCTGGGGCTGCACACCTCGGAGAGCATGCGCGCCGCCATCCGGCTGTACGAGCGCCTGGGCTTCGAGCGCGCGCCGGAGCACGACTTCCGCCCCGACGGCGCCGAGCTGGTGCAGGGCTACCGCCTGCGCCTGCGGTAGGAATCCGCCGCCGGCGGGCGCGGCGTATCCAGCGGATGGACTCGCCCCTTCACATCATCCCCCGAAAACGCCCGTGGAGATCTTCGCGCACCTCGCCGTGCTGGTCTCGATCATCCTCGGCCTGGGGCTCTCGCACCTCCTCTCCCGTGTGGGCGAGCTGGTGCAGGCGCGGGCCACGCTCGGCGTGCGGGTGACCACCTACTGGGTGCAGCTGGCCTGGGTGCTGGTGGTGTTCCTGGCCCACGTGCAGCTCTGGTGGAGCCTCTTCCGCTGGGCGGACCGCCTCCCCCAGGCCAGCTACTTCGAGTTCCTCCTGGTGCTGATGGGTCCCGTCACCCTCTTCATGGCCAGCCGCATCGCCCTCCCGGACCTGGAGGACAACCCCACCGTCGACCTGCGGCAGTACTTCTTCGCCATCCGCCCCTGGTTCTTCACCATCCTGGGGTGCTATCCGCTGGTGGCGGCGGTCACCATGGTGTTCGTCGACGACTGGCGGTGGAGCCCCGACCGACTGGTGCAGCTCGCCCTCAGCGCCGCGCTCTTCTCCGGGGCGCTGGTGCGCAGCGAGCGCTATCACCGCGTGCTCGCCGCCGCCGTGCTCGCCACCACCCTCCTCTTCATCGCCCGCTTCACGCTCCGCGTGGCGTGAGCGGACGCCACAGGGAGCGTTCCATGCACGTGGAGCTGCGCATCGCCACCAACGCGACCATCGACGCCTTCATCGACGACGCCGCGCGCCACTTCTTCAGTGGCAGCACGGTCGAGGCGCGCGCCAACCTGGGCCCCTTCGACGACGCCGAGACCAGCTTCATCCTGGCCTGCGTCGACGACGATCCCGTCGCCACAGTGACCGTCCGCTGGAACCCGAGCTACCCGCCCTTCCGCGAGGCGGGCATCCCCTTCATCCAGAACCTCGAGGTCCGCCACGACCTGCGCTACCGTGGCTACGGCGCACACGTTCTGGACGCGGTCGAGCGGCTCATCCGCGGACGGTCCGCGAAGGCGGGGACCTGCGTGGCGCTCTACGACGTGTACGGCCCCGCCCAGCGCCTCTATGCCCGCCAGGGCTACATCCCCGACGGCCGGGGCGTCTGCCATCGCTTCACGCCCCTGCGGCGCGGCGACGTCATCACGCTGGAGGACGACCACCTCCTCTGGCTGGTGAAGGAGCTGGGATCCTCCTGAACGCGAACCGCCCCCGGGCACGGTGCCCGGGGGCGGCGTTTTCGCTTCGTCTGAGATGCGACCTACCGGTTCAGCCAGTAGGTGGCCTTGATGAGGAACACGTTGCGCGCCCGCGGGCTGAAGATGTCGCGCACGTCGTCGCCGAACTCCAGCTCGCCCGTCTCGTCCTCGCGCGCGCGGTCCTGCTGCCACACCAGGAAGAGCGTCGAGCCCGGCCGGTACTCCCAGCGCAGCACCGCGCTCCCGCGCAGCGACTGGAAGGTGAAATCGCGCTGCCCCGGGAACTCGCCCACCACGAAGGGCTCCGCCGGGCCCGTGGGGCCGTCCGGGTCCACCGTGTAGCTCACCCCGTCGGAGCGCTCCGCGATGGTGCTCCCGTCCTCGCCGTAGGTGAGGAAGTCGAAGGAGTTGCGGCGCTCCAGCTCCTTGTATCCCCAGAAGTCGCCCACCGCCAGGAACGGCTCGGCGTACACCTGCAGGCTGAGCGTGGGGGTGAAGGTCCAGTCCACCCGCGTCACCATCGAGACGGTGGTCTGGTCCACGTTGGCGAAGACGAAGCGGCGCCCGAAGGTGGAGGCGGCCAGCGCGTCGGTCCGCGAGCGCACGAACTGGTCGCGGTCGCGGTCGTCGGAGATGAACGGGCCCACGCTCATCTGCACGAAGCTGGTGGGGCGGAAGGCGAAGTCGATCCCCAGGCTGCGGTGCAGCTCGTCGGCGTCGTTCGCGCTGTAGTTGCCGTAGACGAAGGCCGAGATCGGCTTGCGGCTGTCGGTGCCCAGGTGCGCGTTCACCCGCCACCCGCCCGGCGTCACCGCCAGCGGCCCGCCGCGGGTGAGGCGGTCGCTCACCACCTGCGCGTCGTACCCAGCGCCGCCGCCGCCGTACCAGAGGTTCTTGAAGGTGGCGTTGGCGCCCACGCTGTACCCCGCGTAGGTCTCGTCGCCCCCGAAGTTCCACTGGTGGTTGGTGTAGGCGTAGTACGAGTGGTCGCGGAAGAGGCGGTTGGGCTCGTTCACCCGGCGCCCCACGAAGGTGGAGAAGCCGCGCTGGTCCGCCCGCCCCTGGAAGCCCACGTCGTTGGTCTCGAAGCCGGGGCTCACCTCCTGCCAGGCCAGCGACAGGTCCCAGCTCCCGCTGCGCTGCAGCGCCACCCCGCCGGAGTAGCCGGTGAGCGAGGTGCGCGTGCTGTCCAGCTCCACGTGGTCCGCGTCCGGCCGGTTGAAGTAGCGCGCGCTGGAGCGCTGGGCCGCGGAGATCACGCTCTCCGAGCCGTTCACCATGCTCCCCGACACGAAGCCGCTCACCGTCCAGGTGCGGTTGTTCCAGGTGTGCGAGCCGTCCACGCCGCCCACGTAGGCGCTGGAGCGCAGCAGGTCGTCGAACTCGGAGCCGCCCATGTCGCGGTTCACCGCCGTCGCCATCCCGCCGAGCACGGTGCGGCCGCCCTGCAGGTCCTTGCGCACCCGCCCCACGAAGTAGTTGGTGAGCGGCTCCACCACGAACTCGTCGCGGTCGCCGGCGGTGGTCACGAAGGAGGCGTGCTCGCGCGCCGTCAGCGCGTCCATGAAGCCCACCGACCAGCCGCGCGTCTTCCCGCTCACCTTGGCCGCGCCCAGGATGGTGGAGGCGTCGGGCGCCTCGGTGAACTCCACCTGCGGCACGTTCACGAAGCCCTGCGGCCGCCGGCCGATGCGGCGCGAGTAGAAGAAGGTGGGCGAGCCGAAGAGGTTGAACGACTGCAGCTGCCCGAAGCGGAAGATGTCCGCCCCCTCGGTGAAGAAGGGACGCCGCTCGCCGAAGAAGCTCTCGAAGGCGCTCAGGTTCACCTGCGCCGGGTCCGCCTCCACCTGGCTGAAGTCCGGGTTGATGGTGGCCGAGAGGGTGAGCCCGAGCGGGAGCCCGGCCTTGATGTCGGCGCCGATGGAGCCGGCGGCCTCGTTCGGGTCCCAGAACGGGTCCTCGTCGTTGCCGGGGGCGTGCGTCACCTGCGCGCTGGTGTAGGGGAGCAGCTCCAGCCGCCGCGCCTGGCGGATGCCGGCGAGCCCCTGCAGGTCGCCGAAGAGGGAGACGAACGCCGAGGTGTTGGGCGGGATGTCGGCCCAGAACACCGTCTCGGCGCGCCGGGCGATGTGGCGGCGGAAGTTGAGCCCCCACTTGCCCCCCGCGTTCACGCTGGCGGCGTTGAAGCGCAGCTGCGAGAGGGGGATGCGGAACTCCGCCACCCACCCCGCCGAGTCCACCCGCGCTGCGCCGTCCCACACCGCGTCCCACCCGTCGTCGATCCCCGCGCCGTCGTCGTAGCGCAGGAAGTCGTCCTTCACCCCCTTGGGGTTCAGCCCGAAGACGAACGCCGTGCGCCGGTCGTCGTAGCTGTCGATGAAGACCCGCGCCCCGTCGGAGGTGGACCCCATGTCGCGCCGGGTGAGCTGCGCCAGGATCGAGTCCGGGTGCGAGTCGTACATCCGCATCCCCACGTAGATGGCGTCGGCGTCGAAGAGCACGCGCGCCTCGGTGCGCTCGCTGGCCGGCTGACCGGCGTTGGGGCGCTGCTGCACGAAGTCGGTGGCGGGCTCGGCCGTGGCCCAGGCCGCCTCGTCGAGCCGGCCGTCGATGCGGATCCCCTCGGCGCGCGCCGCGCGGACCACGCGGGCGGGGCGGGTGTTCGCCGCGGTCGCCGCGGGCTGCGCGGTGCTTCCCTGCGCGCGCGCGGCCTCCGGGAGCGCCGCCAGCGCGGCCAGCAGCAGCAGGGCGCACCGCAGCACCAGGCGGGGGGTGGGTCTTGCCATCGGGGGAGTTCTCCGGAAGGAAGGAGGTTCGGCGGGCAGGTCGCGCCCGCGTTGCTGGAAATTTAGCAACCGACCGCGTTTCGCGGCGGCGCAGTGGGACGAAGCTTACGCTGTGGGTGACGAACGGGTCCGGGACGTGTATGAACCGGCGAATGCCCCTTGGATCACACGACCGCCGCAATGGTTGTACGCGGGCGCGAAATCGCTGGCAAACGTTCGTTTACACCGCTCCTCGCCGGATGTGCCGCGAACCCGATCTCCGTGCTAAAAACATAGCACTGATGGGCGAGAGAACGGGTGTGCGCGCCCGATGGGGCGCTACACACCCGAGCCGTCGTCGTCCTGGATGACCGCTTCGGTAGCCGACCGGCCCTCGCTGGCCGCCGGCTCGTAGCCGTACTCCTCCTCCGTCCCGGCGCTCAGCTCCGAGAGGGCCCGCACGGCCAGCCCGTTCACCACGTCCTCGCCGCGCGAGCGGATCAGCTTGGCCAGGCGCATGCGGCGCTGCTCCGGGCACTCCTCGGCATTGGCCGCCACCGCGGCCTGCGACGCCACGGCCGCCACGGCGCGCTTCTCCCCGGCCCCGCCGCCGCGGGCCAGACCCGCCAGCTCGTCGATCAGCCGCGCGGCCATGCCGCGC
>DASUNK010000404.1:0-3188 GCA_036277195.1 Longimicrobiaceae bacterium
CGGCTCGCTCAGGCTCGCCACCCTCCCCCGTTCCGGGGGAGGGTTGTTCGGCGACCCCGTACCGATCCCTCCACGTCGTCGCGGCGGCGGCCCTGCAGTCGGCGAAGGCCGACTTTGCGTAGTTGTTGCCCGCGGTTTCAACCGCCGGGCTGGGGGGATGCGTCCTCACTCCCACGGCGTATCCACCCGCTGCTTGAGCACACCCAGGCGACGCTCCACGTCGTCGGCGATGGCCTGGAGCTCGTCCTCGCCCGCGCGGCGGGGGACGAACACCGGCTCCCCGTACGCGATCTGCAGCCGCGCGAAGGGCCGCGGGATCAGGAAGCGGTCCCAGCTCCCGAAGTACCACGCCCGGCTCGCCCCCGACACCACCGGGATGATCGGCGCGCCCGAGCGCTGCGCCATGATCACCGGCCCCGGCTTCATCTTCTCGAACGGCCCGCGCGGCCCGTCCGGGGTGATCGCCAGCGAGCGCCCCCGCTTGAGGTGGCGGATGAGGTCGCGCAGGGCCTCCACCCCGCCCCGGCTGCTGGAGCCGCGCACCGCCGTGTATCCCCAGCGGCGCACCACGCGGGTGATGTACTCGCCGTCGCGGTGCTGGCTGACGAGGGTGACGACTCCCTGGTGACGGTGGAAGTGCGTGCAGGGGAGGAGGCGCCCGTGCCAGAGGGTGAAGACCACCGGCTTCCCCTGGCGCCAGAACTGGTCGTAGTGCTCCACCCCTTCGCGGCGGTAGCTGCAGCTCGCCATCAGCGCGTCGAGCAGCGCCCCGCCCAGCGTGGCGGCCACGCGCTCGTGCGGCCGGATGGCCGTGCTCTCGGTGGAGGGGTCGCGCGGGGCGGCGGCCGCTGCGTCGGACATCGGCGGGGAGGTCAGCACGCGCCGCGGGCGCGCTCCAGGATGGCCGTGGTGGAGCGGCCCGGGACCAGCGGGGCGATCACCACCCGTCCCCCGGCCGCGGCGACCTCCGCCGCCCCCACCACCTCCTCGGCCCGGTAGTCGCCGCCCTTCACCAGCACGTCCGGCAGCAGCGCGGCGATCAGCTCGCGCGGGGTGTCCTCGTCGAAGACCGTCACCAGGTCCACCGCCTCCAGCCCCGCCAGCACGTAGGCGCGGTCCTCCTGCGAATTGACCGGGCGCCCCGGCCCCTTCAGCCGGCGCACGGAATCGTCCGAGTTCACCGCCACCACCAGGCGGTCGCCCAGGGCGCGGGCGGCGGCCAGGTACTCCACGTGGCCGCGGTGCAGCACGTCGAAGCAGCCGTTGGTGAACACCAGCGTCTCGCCGCGCGGGCGGCCGTGGCGCGCCAGCAGCTCCGCGCGCGGCAGGACCCTGGCGGCCGGGTCGGCGGGGCGGCTCACGGCGCGGCCGGCTGCGGCACCCCGCCCAGAGGCGCGCGGATCGCTTCCAGCACCTCGCCCGCGCCCTCGCCGAGGAGGCGGTCCGCCAGCGCGCGGCCCAGCGCCTCGGGGTCGTCCCCGCGCTCGGAACCGTGCAGCACGCGCGAGCCGTCCAGCGCGGCCACCATCCCCCGCAGGCGCAGCTCCCCGCCCTCGCGGGTGGCGAGGGCGCCGATCGGCACCTGGCAGCCGCCCTCCAGCGCCCGCAGGAACGCGCGCTCGGCGGTGGTGCAGGCGGCGGTGTCGGGGTCGTGGAGGATGCGGACGCGGGCGAGCGTCTCCTCGTCGTCCGCGCGGGCCACGATCGCGAGCGCCCCCTGCCCCACCGCCGGAAGCCAATCCTCCGGATCGAGGAAGTGGGCGATGCGATCCACCCACCCGAGGCGGATCACCCCCGCCGCGGCCAGCACGATGGCGTCGTATTCCCCCCGGTCCAGCTTGGCCAGGCGCGTGTCCAGGTTGCCGCGCAGGTCGGGGATCTCCAGGTCGGGGCGCAGGCGGAGGAGCTGCGCCCGCCGCCGCAGCGAGCTGGTGCCCACGCGCGCGCCGGGCGGGAGGTCGCGGAGGCCGCCGGAGCGGCCGGGGGGGAGGATGAGGACGTCGCGCGGGTCCTCGCGCGCGGTGACGGCGGCCACCACCAGCCCGTCGGGGAGCCGCGTGGGCACGTCCTTGAGCGAGTGCACCGCCAGCTCCGCCTCGCCGGCCAGGAGCCGTTCGTCCAGCTCCTTCGTGAAGAGCCCCCGGTCGCCGATGCGGGCCAGGGGCACGTCCGTCACGCGGTCGCCGGTGGTGCGCACCACGCGGATCTCCACCTCCGTCCCCGGCGCGGCGGCCCGCAGCGCCGCCTCCACCGCGCGCGCCTGCCAGAGCGCCAGCGCGCTCCCGCGCGAGGCGATGCGCAGCGGCCCGGGTGCTACCACTGGGACTGCGCCCCCTGCACCAGCTTCTGCACCACCTCGTCGATGGCCTTGCGCCGCCCCTCGTCCACGTTGCCCGGGGCGAAGTTGCCGAGCGCGGAGAGGCCGGCGCCGCGCCAGAGCACGCTGTCGTTCTTCACGTCGTAGATCTCGGCCTCGAAGGTGATGCGCACCTGCGACTGCAGCGGCTCCACCCGGCCGCCGGGGGTGGGGTTGGGGTTGATGTTGGTGGTCTGCTCGTCGTACGTCACCAGCTTGCCGCGGACGATGGCGTCGGCGGTGGTCCGCGGCGCCAGCCGCACCCCCAGGCTGCGCGGCAGCCCCTGCTGCAGCGCCTGCTGCACGTCGCTGGTGAGCACGTTGTACGGCGTGGTGTTCTCCCACGGCTCGATGAACACCGTGCGGATGTGCGTGGGGAGCCCGCCGCCGGTGAAGCCGTACATGCACGCCGGGAGGAGGGCGAGCGCCAGCAGGGCGCTAGCGCCCCGTCCCCGGCGGGGTCCAGGTGTCTTCGGGGAACGCAGGGACATCGGTCAGGTTCTCGGGAGTGAGCGTCAGCGTGCGCAGTTCCACCCAGTCGCGGTACACCACGCGCCCCGGGCGGCCATCCTGCGAATCCACCTCCACCGTCTCCAGCACGCCCCCGCCCCGCAGCCGGCGGAGCTGGCGCAGCACCCCGCCCTGGGCGCGGTACTCGAAGACGTCGTCGCCGGCGCGCCAGCGGGCGGTGGTCTCGGCGCCGGAGCGCGCGGCGCCCAGCAGCGCGGCCCCGCGCGGCGGCCGCACCACCCCCACGGCGGCCCAGAGCAGCGCCGGCGAGGGGAGGGCGAAGCGCTCCGCCAGCGCGGCCGGCACGCGGGGCGTCTCGTCC
>DASUNK010000405.1:0-6512 GCA_036277195.1 Longimicrobiaceae bacterium
CGCCAGCGCCGGCAGCTTGAAGAGCTTAGGCATGAGCAATTCCCCCCATCGGGGTCCGGAGTAGACGTACCATCGCCAGCCCGGAGGCCGGGATCGCGATCGCCAGCAGCAGCGCGCCCACCAGCAATTCCTGCGAGCCCAGGTTCAGCCGGGCACTGATTTCGATCACCCACTGGAAGAGGCCGCTGCGGATGAGCGCCTCCGTGCCCTGCACCACCACCCGCCACACGCTCTCGCGCGCCCAGGCGCCGGCCACGCCCGCCACGGCGCCCACCGACATCCCCGGGTGCGAGAAGAGCCAGGCGAGGAAGGCCAGCACCGGCGCCGAGGGCACCAGCAGCGCCCCCAGCACCAGCATCCAGCCGCGCCGCGTCTGCGGGAGCCAGCGGCGGGCGCGCTGCGGCGCCAGCGCCAGCGCCGGCTGCAGGAGCACGCGCGCCATCACCGCGTCGGCGAAGGCCGGCGACGGCGTGAAGACGGGGAGGCCCTCGAGCGCCGCGATGAGCGCCCGGGCCCCTTCCAGCTCCGCGGCGCACGCGGCGCACCCGCGCAGGTGCTCCCGCGCCCGGGCTTCCTCTCCGGCGGAGAGGGAGCCCTCGGCGAGCTGCTCCAGCGTCCAGTACGGCAGGTGAGCGGACGAGCGGGTCACGATTCCCTCGTTCGGCGTGGCGTACGTTCCATGGGCCGCCTTACGCGATGGCCCGGGTGCGAGTTTCAGCTACACCCGCAGGTGCGCGAGCGAGTCCCGCAGCTCGTGCCGTGCGCGGTGGATGTAGGTCTTCACCGTGCCCAGGGGCACGGACATGATCTCGGCGATCTCCTGGTACTCGCGCCCGTCGATGTGGCGCAGCAGGATCGCGGTGCGGTACTCCGGCCGCAGCCGGGCGATGGCCACCTCGATCTCGGAGCCCAGCTCCTTGGCCACCAGCAGCTGCTCCGGGTTCTCGTCCTTCGACTCCACCGTGATGGTGGAGGCCTCGATGTCCTCGGCCGAGGTGGCGTAGCGCGACCCGTCGATCGAGACCGTGGCCGGCTCCTTCTTGCGGATGGCGTCGATGGTCAGGTTGGTCGCGATCTTGAAGATCCAGCTCGAGAACTTGAACTGGGGATCGTAGCGGTCGATGTGGTTGAAGACGCGGATGAACGTCTCCTGCGCCAGGTCTTCCGCCTGCTCCCGGTCCCGCACCATCCGGTAAATGAGCGAGAACACCGGCCGCTGGTAGCGGCCGAGGAGCTCGCGATACGCCTTCTCGCTCCCCTGCTGGGCGCGAGCGACGAGGTCGTGGTCTGAGACGAGGGTGGCGTTCAATGCCGAGGCAAAGGGTCGAAGCGCTTGCCGGTGCCCGTACGGGCGCGCTCCGGTTGAAGTTTCATCCTTGCCGGCGCAGCCTTGCTCGCGGGGGTGGGGGCGGGTAACTTCACGCCCTCTATTCTACACGAGCGAGCGCATTTACGGTATGTCACCCTCCCCGGTCCGGCCCCCGGCGCTCCCCGCCCCGGGCGAGAAGGCGCTGCACGTGCGGCGCATGTTCGCCTCCATCGCGCCGCGCTACGACCTGCTGAACCACGTCCTCTCGCTCAACGTGGACCGCCGCTGGCGCCGCCGCGCGGTGGACCGGCTGGGGTGGGAGCGCGCCCCCGCGGGCACCTACCTGGACAACTGCGCGGGGACGCTGGACCTGGCGGTGGAGCTGGCGAAACGGGGCGGCTTCCGCGGGCGGGTGGTGGGGAGCGACTTCACCTTCGCCATGCTGGAGCGCGGGGTGGGGAAGACGGACGGCCTGGGAGTGCGGCCGGCGTGCGCGGACGCGCTGGCGCTCCCCTTCCCGGACGCGGCCTTCGACGGCGCCACGGTGGGGTTCGGGGTGCGCAACCTGGCCGGGCTCGACGCGGGGCTGGCCGAGATGGCGCGGGTGCTGCGCCCCGGGGCGCGGCTGGTGGTGCTGGAGTTCACCACCCCGGGGTGGCAGCCGTTCCGGGCGGCGTACCTCTTCTACTTCCGGCGGCTCCTGCCGCTGGTGGGGCGGCTGGTGTCGCGGCACGACTCGGCGTACAGCTACCTCCCCGAGTCGGTGCTGAGCTTCCCGGAGCCGCCGGAGCTGGCGGCGCGGCTGGAGCGCGCGGGGTTCCGCGAGGTGGGGTGGAGCCGGCTCTCCGGCGGCATCGCGGCGCTGCACTGGGGGACGAGGGGCTGATGCAGCGCTGGGTGGAGCTGGCGGCCTCGGCGCTCTTCGTCTCCTTCATCGGCTGCTGCGTGGCCTCCGGGGCGCTGCAGGTGCTGGCCTGGGCGCGGCACGCGCGCCCCGGCGCATCGGCGGGGCTGCGGGCGCTGTGGAAGCCGGAGGGGCACTTCGACGCCATCGGGGTGCGGCAGATGCGGCTGGCCAGGGTGCTCCTGCTGCTGGGCGGGGGGGCGTACGCGTCGTACGGGCTCCTGCTGCTGGTGGCGGGGGTAGTGGCGAGGCGGGGATAGGCACCGGACGATGATCTTCCAGAACCTGCGCGAGTTCCTGCGCCACCTGGAGCGCTCGGGAGAGCTGGTGCGCGTGCGCGAGCCCGTCTCCGTGGACCTGGAGATGGCGGAGATCGCCGACCGCGCGATGAAGCTCCCCGGCGGCGGGCCGGCGCTCCTCTTCGAGCGCCCGCTGCTGATGGACGGCGCGGAGAGCGACATCCCCGTCGCCATCAATATCTTCGGCTCGTGGCGGCGGATCTCGGCGGCGCTGGGGGTGGCCGACGTGGAGGAGCACGCCCGACGCATCGCCGAGCTGGTGAAGCCGCAGGTGCCCAGGGGGCTCTGGGCCAAGGTGCAGATGCTCCCCAAGCTGGCGGAGCTCACCAGGATCCCGCCCCGGCCGTACCGGGGACGCCCGCCCTGCCAGCAGGTGGTGCTGCGCGAGGGGGAGTTCGACCTCACCCGCCTCCCGGTGCTGAAGACCTGGCCGCTGGACGGCGGGCCGTTCATCACCCTCCCGATGGTGGTGACGGCGGACCCGGAGACGGGGGTGCAGAACATCGGCATGTACCGCATGCAGGTGTTCGGGCCGGACACCACGGGGATGCACTGGCAGCGGCACAAGGGGGGCGCGGCGCACTACCGCGCCTGGAAGCGCGGGCCGGGCGGGCGGATGCCGGTGGTGGTGGCGCTGGGCGGCGACCCGGCCACCATGTACACGCCCACGGCGCCGCTGCCGCCGGGGATCGACGAGTACCTCTTCGGCGGGTTCCTGCGCCGCGAGCCGGTGTACACGGCGAAGGCGCTCACCGCGGAGCTCACCATCCCGGCCGAGGCCGAGATCGTGCTGGAGGGGTACGTGGACACGGACGAGGCGCTGGCGGTGGAGGGCCCCTTCGGCGACCACACGGGGTTCTACACGCTGGAGGACTTCTTTCCCACCTTCCACGTGACCACGCTCACCATGCGGGCGGAGCCGGTGTACCCCGCCACGCTGGTGGGGCGGCCGCCGGTGGAGGACGTGTACCTGGGCGGCGCCACGGAGCGGATGTTCCTCCCCCTGGCGAAGCTCACCATCCCGGAGATCGTGGACTACCACATGCCCCCCGAGGGGGTGTTCCACAACCTGGTGTTCGTCTCCATCCGCAAGGAGTATCCGGGTCAGGCGTGGAAGGTGATGAACGGGCTGTGGGGGATGGGGCTGATGTCGCTTGCCAAGGTGATCGTGGTGGTGGACGAGGGGATCGACGTGCGCAACGTGCAGGAGGCGTGGTGGTACACGCTGGGGAACATCGACCCGGAGCGCGACGTGCGCTTCACCCGCGGCCCGGCGGACGACCTGGACCACGCGGCGCAGCACCCGGCGTACGGGAGCAAGATGGGGATCGACGCCACGCGCAAGTGGCCGGAGGAGGGGTTCACGCGGCCGTGGCCGGAGATCATCGAGATGTCGCCCGAGGTGAAGCGCAAGGTGGACCGCCTCTGGGCGCGCCTCGGCATCGAGCCGATCGAGGGAGGATGAATGAGCGACCGGGCTGAGCGGGCGAGCTGGCCCGTGCGCAAGGGGAACCTCGGTGATCCGGAGCCGAACCCGTACGCGCACCTGACCGCCGAGGAGCGGGTGGGCCTGGTGTGGGAACTGACGCGGGCAGCGTGGGCTTTCATGGGACATCCCGATGTTGATCCCACACTACAGAGACATATTGGCCGAGTTGTCCGCCGCGGGCGCTGACTACCTGCTGGTGGGCGCGTTCGCGATGGCGGTGTACGAGATCCCGCGCGCGACGGGCGACATCGACCTGTGGATCCGCCCGGACCCGGCGAACGCACGGCGGGTCTGGACCGCTCTGGCGCGGTTCGGCGCCCCGGTCGAGACGCTCACCGAAGAGGAGCTGGCACAGCCGGGCTTCTTCTATCAGATCGGGGTGGCGCCGGTGCGGATCGACCTCCTCACGCAGATCGACGGGGTGGAGTTCGAGGAGGCATGGAGGGAGCGGGAGCACCGCGAATTCTACGGGGTCGTGGTTCCGGTGATCAGCCGGAGGCACCTGTTGATCAACAAGAAGGCGACCGGCCGGGCCAAGGACCTGGCGGACGCTGCCTGGCTGGAGCACGGGAACATTGACTGACCGAATCCTCGAGGGGCAGCATATCCGCGGGCGCGGCAGGCTGGTGGACTACTCCAACCTGGTGAAGCTGCCGCACACCGTCTTCGCGCTCCCCTTCGCGCTGGTGGGCGCCGTGCTGGCCTCGTACCGCCACCCGGTGCGCGCCGCAGACGTGCTCCTCATCCTGACGGCGTTCACCGCCGCGCGCTTCGCCGCGATGGGCTTCAACCGCATCGTGGACCGCGGCATCGACGCCCGCAACCCGCGCACCCGGCTGCGCGAGCTCCCCGCCGGGCGGCTCTCCGTCCGCGAGGCGGCCGTGGCCGTGGTCCTCACCAGCGCCGTCTTCCTGGCCTGCGCCTGGCTCCTCAACCCGCTCTGCCTGGCGCTGGCGCCCCTCGCCCTGGGCTGGGTGTTCTTCTACTCGTACACCAAGCGCTTCACCCGCTGGGCGCACCTGGTGCTGGGCTTCGCGCTGGCCATCGCCCCGGTGGGCGCCTACCTGGCCGTGGCCGGCGAGTGGAGCCGCCCCCCGGCCGCGCTGGCCGCCATCGCCGCCGCCGTGCTCTGCTGGGTGGCGGGGTTCGACATCCTCTATTCCCTGCAGGACATCGACTTCGACCGCCGCGAGGGACTGCACTCCGTGCCGGCGGCGCTCGGCCCGCGCGGGGCGCTGCGGGTGTCGCGCGGGCTGCACGCGCTCTCGGTGGCCGCGTTCCTGGCGCTGGGGATGCTGGTGCCCGAGCTGGGGGCGCTCTACTTCGCCGGGGTGGCGGTGATCGCGGTGATGCTGGCGTACGAGCAGAGCCTGGTGAAGGAGGACGACTTCTCGCGCCTCGACGCGGCGTTCTTCACCCTCAACGGCGCCATCTCGCTGTTGTTCTTCGCCTTGGTGCTGGCGGAGCGGCTGCTGCCGTGACCACACCCGGCGCACCCGTCACCTTCGCCGTCACGGGTGCCTCGGGGGCCCCGTACGCGGTGCGGCTGCTGCGCGCCTTCAACGAGTCGGGGACGCCGCTGCGGCTCATCCTCTCCAGCTACGGCTGGCGGCTGCTGGCGGAGGAGGCGGGGATCGAGAGCCTGGAGCAGCTCCGCGCGGCCACGGGCGACTGGTCGCGCGTGGAGCTGTACGAGGCGACGGACCGCGGGGCCACGCCCGCCTCCGGCTCGGCGCCGTCGCGGGGGATGGTGGTGTGCCCGTGCTCGATGGGGACGCTGGCCTCCATCGCGGCGGGGGTGTCGCGCAACCTGGTGGAGCGCGCCGCGGACGTCGCGCTGAAGGAGCGCCGCCCGCTGGTGCTCGTCCCGCGCGAGACGCCGCTCTCGCTGGTGCACCTGCAGAACATGACGCGGCTCGCCCGCGCCGGGGCCACCATCCTCCCCGCCTCGCCGGGGTTCTACGGGAAGCCGGAGACGATCGCGGAGCTGGTGGACTTCGTGGTGGCGCGGGTGCTGGACCACCTGGGGATCGAGCACGCCATCGGCCGGCGGTGGCGGAGCGGCGAGCGGCCCCTGGAGCCGGACGCCCCGCGGACGGATTGAGGGCGGGCGATGCGGATCGGCCTCATCTCCGACACGCACGGGGTGCTCCGCGCGCAGGTGTTCGAGGTGTTCGCGGGGGTGGAGCACATCCTCCACGCCGGCGACGTGGGCCCCGCGGAGCTGCTGGACGAGCTGGAGACGATCGCCCCGGTGACGGCGGTGTGGGGGAACACGGACGACTGGGACGTGCGCGGGCGCGTGCCGGAGGTGGCGGAGGTCGAGCTCGGGGGCGTGCGGGTGGTGGTGGTGCACGGGATGCAGTTCGCGCCGCCGACGCCGGAGAAGGCGGCCGCGGCGTACCCGGAGGCGGGGCTGGTGGTGTTCGGCCACTCGCACCAGGCGGTGATCCGCCAGGTGGGGCGCACGCTGGCGGTGAACCCGGGAGGCGCCGGGCGGCCGCGCTTCCG
>DASUNK010000406.1:0-3147 GCA_036277195.1 Longimicrobiaceae bacterium
GGTGGAGCGCGCCATCGAGCACCGCACCATGCCGGGTGAGCCGGTGCCCGGCGGGGACGACCCCGCCGCCGCTCCGGCCCCGGCCGCGGGCGGACGGGCGGAGCCGGCGGCGCTCTTCCGCGTGGGCGGGCCGTTCTTCCTCATCGCCGGCCCCTGCGTGCTGGAGGACGACGCGCTCAACGCGCGCATCGCCGAGGCGCTGGCCCGCGTGGCGGACGACCTGCGCCTGCCGGTCGTCTTCAAGGCCTCGTTCGACAAGGCCAACCGCTCCGCGCCGGGGTCGCCGCGGGGGCCGGGGCTGGACGAGGGGCTGCGGCGGCTGGAGGCGGTGCGGAGCGCGGCCGGGCTCCCGCTGCTGACCGACGTGCACGAGGCGGCGCAGTGCGCCCCCGCGGCGCAGGTGGTGGACGCGCTGCAGATCCCCGCCTTCCTCTGCCGGCAGACGGACCTGCTCGCCGCCGCCGGGGCCACGGGGAAGCCGGTGAACGTGAAGAAGGGGCAGTGGATGGCCCCGCGCGAGATGCGCGGCGCCGCCGAGAAGGTGCGCGGCGCCGGCTCGCCCGCCGTGGCCGTCACCGAGCGGGGGACCTTCTTCGGCTACGGGAACCTGGTGGTGGACATGCGCGCCTTCGCGGAGCTGCGCGAGGCGTGCGGGGCGCCGGCCGTGTTCGACGGCACCCACTCCGTGCAGCGCCCCGGCGAGGGCGCCGGGGTGAGCGGGGGCGACCCCCGGCACATCCCCGCGCTGGTGCGCGCCGCCGCCGCCGCCGGGGCCGACGGGCTCTTCCTGGAGGTGCACCCGGACCCCGCCGCCGCGCCCTCGGACCGCACCAGCATGCTCCCGCTGGAGCGGCTGCGGGAGCTGCTGGACCAGGTGCTGGCCATCCGCGCCGCCGTGGGTGCCGCGCGTGGCTGAAGCGCCGCAGGCGATCCCCGCGGGGCTGGCCCGGCGCATCCGCCTGGTGGTGCTGGACGTGGACGGGGTGATGACCGACGGCGGCATCTACCTGGGCGCCACCGACGCGGGCGAGCGGGTGGAGCTGAAGCGCTTCGACATCCAGGACGGGCTGGGGATCCGGATGGTGAAGGAGGCCGGCCTCCGGGTGGCGATCGTCACCGGCCGCGAGTCGCACGCGGTGCGGCTGCGGGCGGAGGAGCTGGAGATCGAGGAGTGCCACCAGGACTCCGGCGCGGCCAAGCTGCGGATCGTGGAGGAGATGCTGGAGCGGCTGGGCGTGGGGTGGGAGGAGACGGCGTTCCTGGGCGACGACCTGCCGGACCTGCCGATCCTGCGGCGCGTGGGGCTCCCCGCCGTGGTGGGGAACGCCACCGCCGACGCGCGGGCCGCCGCCCGCTGGCGGGGAACGCGCCCCGGCGGCGCCGGCGCGGTGCGCGAGTTCGCCGAGGCGCTGCTGCAGGCGCGGGGCGAGTGGGCGGAGCGGGTGGAGGCGTACGTGCGCGACCGGGAGGCGGGGAGGTGAAAGCGGCGCTGGCGGAGGACCGCCGCACGGACGGCGGCGAGGCGGGCTCCCCGGTCTCGGTGGGGGAGATGCTGGAGCGCGCCCGGCGGGTGGTGCGCATGGAGGCCGAGGCCGTGGCCGCGCTGGAGGGGCGCATCGGCGCCTCCTTCGCCGGCGCGGTGGAGGCCATCCTGGCCTCGCGGGGGCGGGTGGTGGTCTCGGGGGTGGGGAAGAGCGGGATCGTGGGCCGCAAGGTGGCCGCCACCCTCACCTCCACCGGCACGCCGGCCTTCTTCCTCCACCCGGTGGAGGCGCTGCACGGCGACCTGGGGATCGTCGATCCCGGCGACGTGGCCATCCTCCTCTCCAAGAGCGGCGAGAGCGAGGAGCTGCGCGGCCTGCTGGAGTACCTGGAGCGGATGGGGGTGCGGGTGGTGGCGATGACCGGGCGGCCCGGCTCCTCGCTGGCGCGGGGCGCGGAGTTCGTGCTCGACTGCTCGGTGGCCGAGGAGGCGTGCCCGCACGACCTGGCGCCCACCTCGTCCACCACCGCCGCGGTGGCCATGGGCGACGCCCTGGCCGTGGCCCTCCTGCTGCGCCGCGGCTTCGGGCGCGACGACTTCGCCCGCTTCCACCCGGCGGGCTCGCTGGGGCGCCGGCTCCTGCTGCGGGTGCGCGAGGTGATGCTCACCGACGCGCTCCCGCTCCTGCCGCCGGACGCCACCATGCGCCAGGCGGTGGTGCTCCTGGCCGAGCGGCGCGGCACCGTGGCGGTGGCCGACGGCGAGGGAAGGCTGCTGGGCGTGGTCACCTCCGGGGACCTGACGCGCTTGATGGAGCGGGAGGAACACTTCTTCGGCATCGCCGTATCGGAAGTGATGACTCGTGACCCCAGGTACGCGGAGCCGGACGACCTGGCCGCCGCCGCGGTGGGGCAGATGGAGCGGCACGGCATCATGGCGATGCCGGTGCTGGACGAGGCGCGGCGCGTGGTGGGGATGGTGCACCTGCACGACCTGATGCGCGCCGGCGCGGTGTAGAGCGAGCGATGAGACGAGCGATGCAAGCGTGGCGGAAGGGGCTCCTCGCGACGGCCGCGTTCCTGGCCGCCTGCCAGAGCAGCACGGGCGCGCCGGCCGGGCCCGCCGCCCCGGCCGACCCGCGGCAGGTGACCGTGGGGATGAACATGAAGCTCACCGAGGAGGGGGTCATCAAGGCCGACCTCTTCGCCGACACGGCGTGGTCGCGCCCCGCCGAGACGCGCACCGAGCTCAAGGGGGTGAAGCTCACCTTCTGGGACGTGCAGGGGAAGACGCCCAGCCGGCTCACCTCGCGCACCGGCGAGTACGACTCGGGGACGGGCGAGATGATCGCCCGCGGCGGCGTGGTGCTGGTGGTGCCCGGCGACAAGGGGCCGCGCACCATCCGCACCGAGGAGCTCTTCTACCACCAGAAGGAGGACCGCATCTGGAGCGAGCGCGAGACCAGCTTCGAGGAGGAGGGGCAGGTCTTCGTCACCCAGGGCTTCGAGTCCAACAGCCGCTTCACCGACATCAAGGGCCGCGACGGCAAGACCGCCACCCCGGTGCGGGTGGGCGAGGGAGGGATCCGCTTCTGATGCGCCCGCGCCGCCTCCTGCCGCTGCTGGGGGTGCTGGCCCTGGCCTGCGCGGCGCCGCGTCCGGCGG
>DASUNK010000407.1:0-7341 GCA_036277195.1 Longimicrobiaceae bacterium
CCCACCACCCCCACCCCGCCCACCATCAGCCCCACCCCCGAGAGCACCGTCATCACCAGCCGCACCGCCAGGGTGACGCGGCCGATCAGGTCCGCGAAGGCCTCCTGGCGGATCAGCGCGAAGTTGTTCTCCTCGGCGGGCTTCAGCCGGCGGAGGGTGCGCATGGCCACCGTCACCTCGTCCATCGACTGGTCCTGTGTGTAGCCGGGGGCGGGGACGACCCAGAGGTCCACCCAGTCGTCGTCGAGCGGGAGGTGCTTGAAGCCGGTGGTGGCCGGCACGTACGCCCACACCGGCTTCCCCCCCTCGAAGAGGTTGGGCTTGGGGCGGTAGACCCCCACCACCTCGAAGGCGGTGCCGGCGATGCGGATCTGCTTCCCCACCGCGGGCGCGCCCTCGAAGGCGCGCTTCGCCAGCTCCTCGGAGAGCACCGTCACCGTCCCCGAGCGGGCCACGTCGTCGGGGAGGAAGTTGCGCCCCTCCAGGAAGTCGCCCAGGGAGTAGCTGGTCCAGTCCGCCCCCAGCCCGGCGACGCTCACCCCGCTGAGGTCGCGGCCCCGCACCTTGATGTCCATGCTGCCGCCCACCGCCGGGGTCACGCTCCCCACCGAGGGGAGGTCGCCGAGGGCGCGCGCCTCGGCCAGCGTGATCTTGGGCTTCCCCTCCCAGGGCGGCCGGTCCGAGACGCGGATCTCGGTCTGGTCGAAGCGGCTGACCACGAAGTTCTCGGGGCCGATCGCCTCCAGGTCCTCGGCGATCCCGTTCTCCACCCCGGTCATCACCGCGCCCATCCCGGTGACCGTGGCCACGCCGATGCCGATTCCCAGGACGGTGAGGAAGGCGCGCACCTTGTCGGAGCGGAGCGCGTCGATGGCGATCTGGACGCCCTCGCGGGTGGACTGGAGGTTCATGGTTATTCGGCGCGCAGGGCCACGATCGGGTCCAGCCGCGAGGCGCGGTACGCCGGGTAGACGCCGGCGGCGACGCCGACCCCCACCCCCAGTCCCACCGCCAGCGCCACCGACCAGGGCGCCACGCTGGCCGGGAGCGGCGTGGCGGCCTGGACCACCCAGGCCAGCGCCACCCCCAGCCCGATCCCCAGCAGCGCCCCCACCCCGGAAAGGGCGGACGACTCGAAGAGGAACTGGAGGAGGATGTCGCCGCGGCGCGCGCCGAGCGACTTGCGGATGCCGATCTCGCGGGTGCGCTCGCTCACCGACACCAGCATGATGTTCATGATGACGATGGCCCCCACCACCAGCGAGATCCCCACCAGCGCGGGGAGCGCCAGCAGGAGGATGGTGCGGATGCGGGCCCAGAAGCCCAGCGACTCGTCGGCCGTCTCCAGCTCGAAGTCGTTGGGCTGCTCGGGGCGCAGCCCGTGCCGCACCCGCATCAGCGCCTCCAGCTCGGCCTTGGCCGTGGGGATGTAGCGCTCGTGGGGGACCTTGAAGGTCATCTCGTCCACGGTGCCGCGCCGGTTGTTGGTGACGAAGCCCTCCAGGTCCGAGCGGATCGGGGCGATGGCCTGGTTGTCCATGCTCATCCCGAAGAGGCTCCCCTGCTTCTCCAGCACCCCGATCACCCGGTAGGGGAAGCCCCGGACGTACACCACCTGCCCCAGCGGGTCGCGCCCCTCGAAGAGCGCCTCGGCCACGTCCTTCCCGATCACCACCACCGGGATCCCCAGCCGGTCCTCCTGGGACGAGAAGGGGCGCCCGCTCTCCATCTCCATCTCGCGGACCTGGAAGTACGAGGCGCTGGCGCCCGTCACCCACACGTTGTCGGCCTCGCGGCCGCGCGGCCCCCGCACCTTCCCGGTGTTGGTGGCCGCGAGCGCCACCGTCCCCGGGGTCTCCAGGCGCGCGTCGAGCCAGTCGGTGTCCTCGAAGGTGATGCGCCGGCGCCGGCTCCACTCCCGGTACTGGGCGCTCCCGGCGTCCATGTCCATGGAGGGCATCCGGCGCAGGGTGACGGTGTTCACCCCGAAGATGGCGCCCTTGAACTCCTTCTCCACGTAGCGGTTCATCCCCTCGATGAGGGTGATGACCGCGATGAGGAACATCACCCCCACCACGGTGCCGAGCACGGTGAAGAAGCCGCGGAGCTTGTGGGCGCGGATGGCCTCGAAGGCCATCCGCAGCGCCTCGCGGGAGCGCACGCCGCTACCCCTCGGGGAGCGCCGCGAGGGCCGCGGGGCGCTCCTCCGGGTGGGCGGTGCGCGGCGGGACGGAGGCCTGCCGCCGGTCGGTCTCGATGCAGCCGTCCTTGAGCGTCACCACCCGCGCCGCGTGGGCGGCGATGTCGGCCTCGTGGGTGACCATGATGATGGTCTGCCCCTCGGCGTGCAGCCGGGCGAAGAGCCCCATGATCTCCTCGCTGGTGCGCGAGTCGAGGTTGCCGGTGGGCTCGTCGGCCAGGATGATGGAGGGGCGCGTCACCAGCGCGCGGGCGATGGCCACGCGCTGCCGCTGCCCGCCGGAGAGCTCGTTGGGGCGGTGGTGCGTGCGGTCGCCCAGCCCCACGTGCTCCAGCGCCAGCACCGCGCGCTCGCGCCGCTCCCGCTTCCCCGCGCCGCCGTAGACCAGCGGCAGCTCCACGTTCTCCAGCGCGGTGGAGCGGGGGAGGAGGTTGAAGGTCTGGAAGACGAAGCCGATCTCCTGGTTGCGCACCCGCGCCAGCTCGTCGTCGTCCATCCCGGCCACCCGCTTGCCGTTGAGCACGTACTCGCCCGAGGTGGGGGAGTCGAGGCAGCCGATGAGGTTCATCAGCGTGGACTTCCCCGAGCCGGACGGGCCCATGATGGCCACGTACTCGTTGCGGGCGATGACGAGGTCCACCCCCTGCAGGGCGCGCACGGTCTCCGCGCCCATGGTGTAGTGCTTGCTCAGGTCGTGGGTCTCGATGATCGGCGCCACGCCGGCGCTCATGGGGCCCTCCGGGCGCGGGTCCGTCCCTTCTCCCCCTCCTCCTCCGCCCCCTGCACCCGCACCGCGTCGCCGTCCTCCAGCTCGCGCACGGCCTGGAAGGAGCCGGAGACCACCACCTCGCCCCCGCGCAGCCCGCGCACGATCTCGAAGTACTCGTCGCCGGTGATCCCCGTCTCCACCGGCACCCACTCGGCCTTCCCCTCGCGCACCACGAACACCCCCTGCACCTCGGCCTCGCTGCCGCGGCGCCGGGCCTGCTCGGCGGCGGCGGCCGGCTGCCCCTTGTCCTTGTCCTCCTCGCCCGGGGCGCGGAACTTCTTCCCCGCGCTGTCGCGCACGCTGAGCGCGATGATCGGCACCGCCAGCGCGCCCTGCCGCCGGTCGGTGACGATCTCGGCGGTGGCGGAGAGGTCGGGGCGCAGGTCGGCCGGGGGCGCGTCGAGGGTGACCACCACCTCGTAGTCCACCGACTGCTGGTCGCTGGAGCCGGCGGCCTGGGCGGCGTTCTGCAGCGCGCTGTTGGCGATGCGGGTCACCCGCCCGGTGAAGCTCTGCCCGGTGAAGGCGTCGATCTTGATCACCGCGCTGTCTCCCGGCGAGATGCGGGGGACGTCGGTCTCGTCCACCTTCACCTTGGCCTCCATCACCGAGAGGTCCGAGATGGTGAGGAGGAGCGAGCCGGGGTTGTTCATGGTGCCGATGACGGCGGTCTCGCCCTCCTCGATGTTGAGGCGGGTGACGCGCCCGGCCATCGGCGAGCGGATGGTGGTCTTGGAGAGCTGGTCGCGGCTCTCGGAGAGCTGCGCCTGCGCCTGCTGGATGGCGAAGCGGGCCGACTCGTGCTCGGCCTGCGCCACCTGGACGCGGGTGCGCGCGTCGTCCAGCTCCTGCCCGGAGATGAGCTGCTCGCCGCGGGAGAGGAACTCGGCCCGCTGCAGGGCGCTCTGGGCGGCCAGCAGGTTGGCCCGGGCCTGCGAGGCGCGCGCCTGGGCCTGGGCCACCGCGGCCTGGGCCTGGCGCACCGCCGCCTCGTAGCTGCTGGGGTCGATGCGCAGCAGCAGGTCGCCCGCCTTCACCCACTGCCCCTCCTCCACCGCCAGCGTGATCACCCGCCCCGAGATGTCGGCGGAGATGTCGACCTTGCGCCGGGGCTCGATCTTGCCGCTGGCGGTGACGATGGACACCAGGTCGCGCCGGGCCACCGGCTCGGTGCGCACCTCCACCCCGTCCTCGCCGCCGCCGGCCAGGGAGAGCCCCACCAGCCCGGCCACCACCACCAGGATCCCGCCGATGATGAGGCCCTTCCGCCGCTTCCTTGCCATGTCCGCTCGTCTCCTTGGGCCGTCGGGTCAGCGCAGGGGGGTGCCCACCAGCGCCTCGAGGTTGGCCAGCGACTTCTGGAAGTTGTAGATGGCGTCGATGCGCGCCTGCTCGGCCTGGGCCAGGCTGGTCTGCGCGTCGGTGACCTCCACCGAGGTGGCCAGCCCGAAGCGGAAGCGCTCCTGCGCCAGGCGCAGCTCCTCGGCGGCCGTCTTCACCAGCTCCTCCTGGAGCTGGGCCAGGCGGTAGGTGGTCTGGAGCGCCAGCACCGCGGCCGAGATGTCGGTGCGCATGCGCAGCTCGGTGGAGCGCACCGCCAGGTCGGCGTCGTCGGCGCTCACCCGCGCCTCCTCGATCTGCCGCTCGCGCCGCAGCCCGTCGAAGATCGGGAGCGAGAAGGAGACGGACGCCTGCAGCGGCTGCCGGGTGTAGTCGAAGGGGAAGGAGGGGTTGTTCGAGGCCACCTCCTGCCGCACGGCCGACTGCACCGCCGGCGAGCCGGGGTTGACGAGCGAGCAGTCCTGCGTGGGGAGCCCCACCTGCTGGAGGAGGACGTTCTGCTGCTTGCACCCCTCGAACTGGTTCTCGAGGTTGCGGAGCTGGTCCGCCACCAGGGGGTCGATGTTCCCCGCGCTGTACACCTCGCCGCGCATCCCCACGCTGAAGTTGAGGGAGGGGAGGTAGGCGCTGCGGGCCGCGCGCACGTTGGTGCGGGCGGCGCGGGCGCTGGCGCGGGCGGCCAGCAGGTTGGGGTTGTTCTGCAGCGCGCGCTCCACCAGCGAGTCGGCGTTCCAGCGCGGCGCGAAGAGCTCGAAGCGCGAGGTGAGCCGCGTGTCGGGCGGGAGCACCCGGCCGACCAGGTTCTGCAGGCGCAGGAGCTCCGTCTGGTAGTCGTTGCGCCGCTGCACCAGGGTGACCTCGGCCTGGCCGCGCTGCACCTCGGCGCGCCGCAGGTCGAGCGGGGTGCCGGCGCCCACCTCCAGCCGGGCCCGCGCCAGCCGCTCGTGCTCCACGGTGCGGAGGCGCTCGCGCTCGGCCTGGGCGACCTGCTCCTCGGCCTGGAGGCCGCTGAGGTACTGCTGCACCACCTGCCCCACCAGGTTGGCCTCGTAGCCGACGATGCGCTGCACCGTGGCCCGCTCCTGCGCCCGCGCGATGGCGGGCTGCATGAGCTTGGCGCCGCTCAGCTGGTAGTCCAGCCCCAGGTTCCAGACCGAGGAGTAGTACACCGGGCGCTGGCCGAAGACCTCGGAGGCGAAGCGCTGCTCGCCCGCGGCGGTGTAGCCGAACGAGGTGGAGGCCGAGGCCGAGGGGAAGAAGTCCGCGCGGGCGGCCCGCACGGCGGCCCGCGAGGAGCGGGTGTCGTTCTGCTGCGAGAGCAGGTCGGGGTTGTTCGCCCGGGCACTCGCCAGCGCCTGCTCCAGCGTCAGCGTGGGGCCGGTGGCGGCGGGCGCGGGCTGCTGGGCGGCGAGCGCGGCCGGGGCCAGCGCGGCCAGGAGCAGGCCGAACGTGGGGCGGTTCAGGATGCGCACGTGAAGATCTCCGGTACTGCCTGGGGCGGGAGCGTTCGAACGCGGCCCATTACGCCCGTCCCCGTGAAAAGTTTCAGCCCCCGCCGCCGGGCCACGGCGAGGAGGACGCGGACTGCGGGCTGCAGGGGTGCGAATGGAAGGGTCGGCCGGGAAGACGACTACAATCTACTGCCGACGCGGCGTGTGGAAAAGCGCCGGGGGCGGGGGCCTCCGGCGCTCTCTCCGGGCCGCGGCGTGCGGCGTCAGCGGGGGATCTCGGTGCGGACAGCCAAGTAGCCGCGCTGGGGGATCTCCACCTTGAGCACGCGGTTGAGGGCATCCACCCAGACGTGCTGCTCGCCTCCGCCGGCCGGCTGCACCACCAGGTGGTAGAGCATGACGGCCTGGGAGCCGATCTGCACGCTCTCCTGCCCGCGGTCGGTGACGGTGGCGATCACCTGCCGGTTCTCGCGGGGGACGATGACCGGCACCCGGCCGGAGCGGACGCGCTGGGCCAGGAAGAAGTAGTGGTGGGCCACGCCCTCGTCGAGCACCACCGCGCCTTGGCTGGCCACGTACTCGCGCAGCTGCTCGCCCGAGGCGGTGACGATCTTGGCGCTGACGCGCCCCTCGCCGATGGTGCCCACGATCTTGCGCGGCGAGTCGCCGCCCACGTCCACCTGGTAGGCGGTGGGGTCGGCCTGCACCCCGGCGGCGCGCAGCCGGGGGGTCAGCTCCAGGCTCCCGGTGGGGAGGCGGAGGCTCACCCGGCCGGTGGCCACGAACTCGGCCGAGCTCCCGCTCCCCGACTGGCGGATGGAGAACTCCTCGGTGCCCACCTCGCGCCCCTCCACGTAGACGCGGAAGGTGCCCTGGTCGGTGGCGGCCTGCGCGGCCGCGGGGGCGGCGCAGGGCGCGAGCAGGGCGGCGAGGGCGAGGGTCCGGATCGTCTTCATGCGGTTTCCTCCGAGCGCGGTGCGCTCCTGAAAGTCGGGTTCGGTACCCCCGCCTGCCTCGCAGGTTTCGGGCGCGGGGCCCAAACCCCGCGATTCCAGGGTGTTAGCGGCGCTTTCGGGGGATGGGACCCGTGCGAGCCGCAGCCCCGAGTGTCCTCCAGCGGGGTCACTCTCCCTCCCGCGCCAGCGTCAACTCGTCGCCGGCGCGGAGGCCGAGGCGGCGGGCGGCGGAGTCGCGGAGGGCGCTCAGCTCCAGGAACCCCGCGCTCCCCCAGATCGCGAACACCTCCTCCCCCTCCCCCTCGGCGTAGAAGCGGCGCAGGGTGCGCACCTCCGCGCCGCCCGCCGCCAGCCGGAACGCCGCCCCCTCCGGCAGCTCCGCCCGGGTGAAGGGGGTGACGCAGTTGCCGAAGCGGTCCACGTGCAGCACCCTCCCCCGCAGCGCGCCGTCCTCCGCGCGCTCGGGGCGGAGCGGGTCGAGCCGCACCGGGTCCGTCGCCGGCACCCCCAGCCGCGTGGGCGAGGTCCCCGTCGCCAGCGCGGCCGCCACGGGGGCGAAGAGGTCGCGCCCGTGGAAGGTGGCGCTCGCCGGCGCCTCCTCGCCGGTGACGTCGAAGACCCGCG
>DASUNK010000408.1:0-15809 GCA_036277195.1 Longimicrobiaceae bacterium
TCTTCCGGGTGGCGTCGTCGAGGTTGCGGATGACGGCGGCCACCAGCATGGCGCCGATGTAGGCGGGGAGGGTGAAGCCGAGGGCGGTGATGCCGCGGCTGACCCACGAGCCGATCCACATGGCCACCAGGATGAGCACCACGCACTTGAGCAGGGTGAAGCCCTCCTCGTCCTCGCCCTCGGGGGGCCGGACGTCGGGCTCGTGGAGCCGTGCCTCCACCACCTCGCCGGCCGATTCTGGGGTCTCCGCCAGGGCCGCGGGGCCGCCGGCCGCGCGGGCCTGGCGCAGGCGGTTGCGCTCGATGATGCGGGTGGCGATGGGGCCGCCGATGATGCCGCCGGAGACGATGCCCACCATGGCGGCGGCCACGGCGATGGTGGCCGCGCCGCGCACGCCGGCCTCCTCGAAGAGCGGGGCGAAGGCCAGCCCGGTGGCGGGGCCGCCGGTGAGCGTCACCGAGCCCACCAGCACCCCGAAGAGCGGGTGCAGCCCCAGCGTCAGGGCGATGAGCACGCCGAGCACGTTCTGGAAGACGGCGAAGAGGGTGGAGACGGCGAAGAAGATGGCCACCTGGGGCCCGCCCACCTTCAGCAGCCGCAGGCTGGCCGCGTAGCCGATGCTGGTGAAGAAGGCGATCATCAGCGGGCTCTGCAGCGTGGTGTCGAACTCCACGAAGGTGCGCCCGGAGCCGCGCGCGATGAGCACGGCAATGGCCACCAGCAGCCCGCCGACCACGGGCGCGGGGATGTTGTAGCGCGCCAGCGGCGGCACCAGGCGGCGGATGCCGTAGCCCAGGAAGAGGATGATGCCGGCGAACGCCACCGTGTAGACCAGGTCGAGCTTCAGCATGGGCGGGGGGACGGGTCAGGGTTCGGGGGTGGGAGGCGGGGTAATCATAACCGCAGTGCGAAAGTGCGAAAGTGCGAAGGTGCGAAAGTACCCGAACCCGGGCCCTCACGCGCACTCTCGCGCTCTCGCACTCACTGCGGCGGGTTCCGCTCCCACGAGCCGTACATCGGGTTCGGGAGCAGGAAGTAGCGCCTGCCGAACTCGGCGAAGCCGGCCTCCGGGCCCGACCGCACTGCCTGGGTGAGGCCGGGGAAGTCCTGGATGTTGTCGCCCACCCACATCACCACCCGCAGCGGCGGCAGCCCCGGCGCCGCGGTGCCCGTCTCCACCGCCCGGAAGCGCGGGTTCTTGTCGCTCACCCCACCCACCCGGCAGAGCACCACGTCCGCCTCCACCCCCACGCGGCGCAGGTTCTCGCGCGTGTCGCCGCACACCTCGTCGTCGCGGTTGGTGACGATGGCCACCCGCCCGCCCAGGGAGCGCGCCAGCCGGGTGAACTCCGTGGCGCCCGGGAGCGCGGGCGCGGCTCCCTCGCGCACCCACGCGTCCCAGCTCTCCTGGGTGAAGCCGAGCCCCGCCTCCGCCCGGCGCTTCTGGTAGGTGGAGTTATCGAGCACCGTCTCGTCGGCATCGAGCACCACCGCCCATCCGCCGCCGGGGAGCGAGTCCGCCAGCGCCCGCAGCCGCTCGCCGGCGCCGCGGTACACCTGCAGGTACACCGCCCGCTGCTCCGCCGAGGCGCGGAACCAGTGGAGGCCGAGCGGCACCGCCGCGGGGGCGGGCGCGGGGGGCGGCGCGGGCGGCGCGACGGCGGGCGTGCACGCCGTGGCCAGCGCCAGGGACACGATCAGCAGGCGCCTCATGGTCGGGGCCTCCTCGGGTTCGGATCCTGCGGGCTCGGTTCGCCGGGAGGAGCGACGCACGCCGCGCGCCGGGGCGTTGGTGCCGGGGCGGAGAGGAGGTTAGCTTCCGCCCTGAGCCGCGCGGTTCCGGCCGCCGAACGACCAGATCTCATCCCGTGGACCCGCCATGCAACGCACGCAGCGCACCGTCCTGACCGCCGTCCTCCTGGCCTCGGCCGCGGCTTGCGCCTCGGCCCCGCCGCCGCCGGCGGAGCCGGTCACCAGCGCCGAGTCGCTCCTCCGCGCCATGCACGCGCGCTATGCCGGGCGCTGGTACCGCACCCTCCAGTTCACCCAGCAGACCACGCGCGTCATCCCGGGCGACTCCACGGTGGTGGAGACCTGGCGCGAGTGGGCGTCGTTCCCCGGGCGGCTGCGCATCGAGATCGGCCCGCGCGAGGACGGGCGCGGGGTGCTCTTCGCCAACGACAGCATGTACGTCGTCCGCGAGGGCCGCGTGGCCGACCGGCTGCACGAGCGCAACCCGCTGCTGATCCTGGGCTTCGACGTCTACTTCCAGCCGCCGGAGCGCACGCTGGAGCAGCTGCGCGCGGAGCACTTCGACCTAGAGCCCTTCCGCGCGGACTCGCTGGAGGGCCGCCCGATGTACGTGTTCGGCGCCATCTCGCGGGAGCGCAACTCGCGCGAGGTGTGGGTGGACGCGGAGCGGCTGGTGTTCGTGCGGATGATCGAGAGCACGCCGGCGCAGAACAGCCGCGTGGCGGAGACCTGGTTCAAGGGATACGAGCGGCTGGCGGGCGGGTGGATCGCCCCGGAGGTGGAGGTCCTCGTGGACGGGAGGCGCGTCTTCCACGAGCTGTACTCGGACGTCCGCGCCAACGTGCGGGTGGACTCGACCTACTTCGACCCCGACCGGTGGTCCGAGGTGAGATGACGGAAAGGGCGGGCCCCCGGTGGGACCCGCCCTTTCTGTCCTCGGCTCAGATGCAGTTGTCCTCGCCGGGGCCGCAGGTGCCGGGGTTAGCCGGGCCGGTACAGATGCAGGTGCGGAAGCAGGTGAACCCGAAGCAGGTGCCCTCCAGCGGGTCGCAGGTGTTGGCGTTCGGGTTGGTGGGCTGGTGCGCGCGCACCGTGCCCCGCTCGTCCTGCTCGATCGGCAGCGGCTCGAAGGTCTCCACGCGCAGCGCGTCGAGCTTCAGGCTCAGCTTCTTCATGGGGTTTCTCCGGGAGAGGAAGTGGGATAGGGGACTGCTCCGCGCATCCCCAACTCCTCGCAAGGCACGCGCCGCCGCACGGACGGGCCCCTTCCCCCGACCCCTCCCCCAAAACCCCGTTTCGCAAACCAGGCAGGCGTAGGGGCGCGATTCATCGCGATTCATCGCGCCCGTTGCCGCCGCTGCCGGCGCGCCATCCAGCGAAGCGAATGGAATTTTGAATTCGCCGCTGGAACCACGCAAAGTCCGCCTGCGCGGACTGCAAGCCACCCTCGCCGCACTCCGGATTCTTTGTCAATCCGAGCGAGGAACGAGTGGGGAATCTGGCCTGCGAAGCTGGTGCTGACCGGAGCGCGGCCTGGACTGGCTGAACCGTAGTCCTGCGCGGCCGCCGCCACGGTGAGGCTGCCGCACCCGGCTCCCAGCCATCCTCGGCCAGATTCTTCAGCCCTGCGAGCACAGGTGCAGCGGCAGCTACACAGTGGCCGGGCTTCAGAATGACAACCATCCGGCACGCGCATCCACCCGCCCCTGCAGTCCGCGAAGGCGGACTTTGCGTGGTTGTTGCCCGCGGTTTCAACCGCTGGGTTGCCGTCGGCATGGATCTCTGCTGGGCCGGCACGGGCGAGGCATGCCTCGCCCCAACGGCGTCTGGAGGGCCGTGACCTACCGTCCCGGCACCGGGAACACCGGCCGGCTCTCGTGCCCCTCCGCGTCCACCGCTGCCACCGCGAAGAACCAGTTGTCGATCACCACGTTCTCCAGCGTGAACTCCGTCACGTTCCCCACCCACCGCGAGTGCTGCCACTGCGCCGCCTCCGGCGCGCGCCAGTAGATGCGGTACCCCGCCAGGTCCGGCGCCCGCACCGCGCTCCAGCGCAGCGTGGTGTGCGGCGACACCCCGCCGCGGATGGCCACCGTGTCCGGCGATGGCGGCGCCCACGCCAGCGAGGCCAGCGAGGCCGCGTTCAGCGCCGTGATCCGCGCCGTGTAGGCGAAGTCCACCGCGTCGGGCACGTCGCCGTAGCGGATGCCGTTCTCCACCCGCAGGTCCTGGTGCTGGCGCGTGTAGTCCTCGTACAACTCGGTGAAGCGCACCGCCGGGAACCCCTCGTTGAAGAAGGCGCTGTGGTCGCCCCCGCGGCCGAAGCGGTCCAGCCGGTAGATCATCATCACGTCCAGCGTGGGCGTGTAGAGGTCGGCCACCCGGTCCACGTAGCGCATCAGCTGGCGCGAGGGGCCGTCCAGCTCGCCCCCGGTGGTGAGGATGCGCCGCAGCTCCGCGGCGTTCGCGGTGGGCGGAATCCCCGGGCCGAAGAGCCGCACCACGGTGTTGTCGGCGGCGCCGGTGATCCCCCGCGTGTTGCCGATGATGTCGTTGTTCAGCACCCCCTCGATGCGCCAGCCGTTGTCCTTCGCGTGCTTCGCCAGGATCTGCCCGCCGTGCAGCCCCTGCTCCTCGCCGGCCAGCGCCGCGTAGACGATGCTGCCGTCGAAGCGGTGGGCCGAGAGCACGCGCGCCGCCTCCAGCACCCCCGCCACCCCCGAGGCGTCGTCGTTGGCGCCCGGCGCCTCGCTCACCGAGTCCAGCGCGTTGGTCACGCGCGAGTCGTAGTGCCCCGCCATCAGCACGTAGCGGCCGGGGTCCGCGCGGCCGCGCTGGATGGCGACCACGTTCACCACCCGCGTGTCGCGGGGGATGCGCCCCGCGCTGTCGCCGCGCACCAGGTCGCCCACGTACCTCACCTCCAGGCAGCCGCCGCACGCCTGCGAGATGCGCTGGAACTCGGCGAAGAGCCAGCGCCGCGCCGCGCCGATGCCGCGCGTGGGGCTCACCGTGTCGGAGAGGGTGTGGCGGGTGCCGAAGGCGGCCAGCCGGCGGATGTCGGCCTCGATGCGCGCGGCCGAGGGCGCGCGCGCGATCTCGTGGAGGCGCGCGTCCGGCTGCGGCTGCGCGGCCGCGGGGAGGGCGAGCGCGCCGGCGGCGAGCGCCGCCAGCGCCAGGGTGCGAGCGGGGGAGCGGGACAAGGACGCCTCCGGTCGGCGGTGGGTCGGGCAATCAGGGGGAGGATTCTGGCGACGCGGCCCGCCCTCCGCCAGCCTCAGCCGTCGTCGCCGCAGGCGTCGGCCTCGTCGTCGATGCCGGCGGCGCAGAAGAGCCGGTGGCGGATGCGGCGGTCGAAGAGCTCCCACTTCATCGCCCGCTCCTGCGCGTCGTCCGTCTCGCCGGCCAGGAAGCCGGTGTCGATCTCGAACCCGCCCGCGCGGGCCCGCCCCCCGCCGTACGGCTGCCCGTGCAGGTCCTCGCCCAGCGCCTCCTTGAGGTAGCGGTCCACCGCCAGCGTGGGGCGCACGGTGCGCAGGCTCCCGGACACCACCTCGCGCTCGTCGTCGTCGGCGCCGCCGAGCAGCCCGTAGACCACCACGGTGTGCACGTTCTCCTCGGTGAGCAGGAAGTCCGCCGCCTGGGGGATGGCGTCGCGGTCGGAGCGGCGCACGTAGCCCACCCCGGCGACGGAGAAGCCGCTGCGTACCGTCCGGCGGCGCAGCGCCTCCTCGATGACCCGCAGGGTGCCGTGCGACTTCTGCACGCAGAGCACGCGCTCCAGCAGGTCCGGCTCCATGAAGCGGCTGAGGTAGGCGGCCGCCTCGTACTCGGCCGGGCGGGCGCGCACGAAGCCGTCCGTCTCGCTGTGCAGCCCGTGCATCAGCGCGGTGGCCAGCTGCACGTGCCGCTCCTCGGCGGCGCTCAGGCGGAGGACGGCGCCGCTGCGCAGGTACTCGGTGAAGAGGGTGGCGCAGGCGCCCACCGGCCGCACGTCGGCGAAGATCGGGTCGAGCGCGTCCTGCGGGTCGTGGTGGTCGATGACGGCCAGCGTGGGGACGCCGGCCTCGCGCAGCCGCCCGGTGAGGTGGGTGGTGGTCCCCTGGTTGTCCACGAAGACGGCGGCGGCGTACCCGTCCAGCCGCGTCTCCCCCTCCTCGAAGCGGGTGAGGCGGATCTCCAGCAGGTTCACCAGCGCCAGGTTCTCGGGGTGGCTGATCAGCCCCTCGTAGACGATGTCGGCCTCGATGCCGAAGGCGCGGGCGAGCTCGCGGTAGGCGAGCGCGGAGGAGATGGCGTCGGGGTCGGGGAAGTCCTGGATGGCCACGATGTGGCGCTCGCCGCGGCGCTGCTCCAGCAGCCGGGCCAGCTCGGCGATGCGGCCGGCGGCGGCGTGCGCCTCGGCGCCGGCGGGGATGCCGGCCTCGTCGAGGGTGGGGGCGGTGGTTTCGGCGCGCTGCGCCATTGCTCACCTCCGGGGGGATCGTCCAGGGTGCGGGCCGCTACGCGCGAGGGGCGTGCCAGCGGAGGGACCGCGGCGCGCCTACCCGAGCCGCGTGGGGGCCCCGGCCGGCTCGCGCCGCGTCTGCTGGGCGTCGTGGAAGAGGAAGCCCTGTGTCAGGTGCACCCCCAGCTTCTTCACCGCCTCGTACTCCTCCTCGCGCTCCACCCCCTCCGCGATCACCTGGATCTCGTGGTCGTTGGCGAACTGCACCATCGTCTCCACCAGGTTCTGCTTCATGAAGTTCTCGTCGATCCCCGAGATCAGCGAGATGTCGAGCTTGATGAAGTCCGGCTCCAGGTTGGCGATGCTCCCCAGCCCGGCGTAGCCGCTCCCCGCGTCGTCCACCGCGAAGCGGAACCCCCGCTCGCGGAACTCGCGCAGGTACCCCTGGAACTTGGGATAGTCGGTGATGGCGGTGCGCTCGGTGATCTCCAGCACGATGCGCTCCGGGTGCTCCACCCCCAGCTCGTCCAGGTCCAGGTAGCGGAAGGTGGGGTCGCGGAAGTCGTGCGGGTCGATGTTGAGGAAGAGCAGGTGGTGCGGCTCCAGGTGCTGCTCGAGCCCCTCGATCGCCTTCTTCCGGCAGAGGCGCGAGAGCTCCCAGATGAGGTTGGCCTCCTCGGCCACCCCGAAGAGCACCTCGGGCGAGCGCAGCGCCCGGCTGCGGCCGCGGGCCAGCGCCTCGTAGCCGTACACCTCGCGGGTGGCTGTCACCACGATCGGGTGGTAGACGATGTAGACGGCCTCCTCGCGCAGCGTCTCCTTGAGGTCCGCCACCTTGCGGCTGCGCTCGCGGCTCTCCACCCCGCGCGCGGCCGCGGCCGCCTCGCGGATGCCGCGGTAGATCAGCCGCTCCGGGCGCACCTTGGGGTTGCGGAAGAGGGTAGTGGTGCCCACGTAGATCTCGAAGAGCCCGGCGATGTCCTCGCCGTGCCCGGTCTCCACCCGGGTGCGCACGTGCGTCTCCAGCGCGGCCGCCATCTCGTTCACCTGGCGCTCCACCTGCTCGGCCGGGAGGTCGGCGAAGAAGATGAAGTCGTCGTCGCCGGTGTGCGACACCATGAGCACGTGCTCGTCGTCGCCGCGGCGCTCGTCGTAGAACTCGCGGACGGCGTCGGCGGTGGTCTGCAGCACCTCGTCCAGCTTCTGCCAGCCGTAGATCTCCTCCAGCTTGGAGTAGCGGACGAACTCGATGTAGAGGAGGGTGAGCCGGCCGCGCCGCTCCAGGATCTCGCGGCCGCGCTCCAGCATCACCGGGAGGGTGGGGAAGCCGGTGAAGCGGTCGTAGAGGAGCTCCTCGTAGCGCAGGTGCTCGGCCACCTGCTCGGCCTGGCCGGGGGCCAGGGCCCGGCGGGCGCGGGCGGCGGCGCTCCACAGCCGGCCGGCCACCTCGCCGGCGGTGGCGGGGGTGATCAGCCACTCGTCGGCGCCCACGGCCACGGCCTGGCGCGCCTCCTCCTCACCGGCGCACGCCACCACCAGCCCGATGCCGCGGGCGCGCGTCTCCTGGCGCAGCTCCTCCAGGGCGCCGCGGCGCAGCTCGGCCAGCACCAGCTCCGGGTGGGTGCGCAGGAAGGCGAAGAGCTGCTCGTCGCGGGCGCCGCCGGCGGGGGGCGCGAGGATGGTCAGTTCGGCGCCGATCTGCGTGGCGGCGCCGGCCAGGGCTTCGCTCAGCTTTTCGTCGCCCAGCCAGCCCAGGACCCTCACGCCGTGCGCTCCCGGGCCGCCAGGTTGCGCTGGACCTTCTCCAGCAGGTCCTTGAAGTCCACGGGCTTCACCACGTAGTCGTCCGCGCCGGAGCGCAGCCCCTCGAACTTGTCCTCGAAGGCGCCCTTGGCGGTGACCATCACCACCTTGGTGCTCCCGCCGAACTGGGGGTGGTTCTTGATGGTGCGGCAGACCTCCCACCCGTCCATGCCGGGCATCATCACGTCCAGCAGCACCAGCTCGGGCTTCACCTGCTCCAGCTGGGCGAGGGCGGTCTTGCCGTCGGGCGCCTCGGCCACCACGTAGCCGCGCGATTCGAGGAAGGCACGCAGGATGTCGACGTTGTCGCGGTTGTCGTCCACGACCAGGATGGTGTGCTTGGAATCCGTGGCGGACACGGTCCGGGTCCCCTCTCGGGCGGGGCGGAGGCGAGCGGTGCGCCGCTCGGTGGAGGGCGCCCGCGGAGGTTCCAGCCCCGTGGCGGACGGCAAGAACCGAGCCGCCTTCTCGACAAATCCTTTGGCGACAGCAGGTTGGACTAGTCCCGCGAGACCGCCTCCGCCGCTTCCTCCTCGTCCGTCTCCTCCTCCCCCAGCACCGCGCGGACGAACTGCAGCTCGTGCAGGCGGGCGTAGAGCCCGCCCCGGCGCAGGAGCGCCGCGTGGGTGCCGCGCTCGCGGATCTCGCCGTGGTGCAGCACCAGGATCTCGTCCGCGCCCTGCACGGTGGAGAGGCGGTGGGCGATCACCAGCGAGGTGCGGCCGCGCATCAGCTCGCGCAGCGCCTCCTCGATCCGTGCCTCCAGCTCCGCGTCCACCGAGCTGGTGGCCTCGTCGAGCACCAGCACCAGCGGGTCGAAGGCCAGCGCCCGCGCGAAGCTCACCAGCTGCCGCTCGCCCACCGAGAGCGACGTGCCGCGCTCGCCCAGCGGCTGCGCGTAGCCCGCCGGCAGCCGGGCGATGAAGGGATCCGCCCCCACCCGGCGCGCCGCCTCGCGCACCGCCTCGTCGCCGATCTCCGCGCTCCCCAGGCGGATGTTGCGGCTCACGTCCTCGCTGAAGAGGAAGACGTCCTGGAGCACCAGCCCGATGCGGGAGCGCAGCTCGCGCACCGGGACGCGGCGCACCGGCACCCCGTCGAAGAGCACCTCGCCCCGCTGCGGGTCGTAGAAGCGCATCAGCAGGTTGATGACGGTGCTCTTCCCCGCCCCGGTGGCGCCCACCACGGCCACGCGCTCGCCGGGGCGGGCGCGGAAGCTCACCCCGCGCAGCACCCACTCGCCCTCGGGGTCGTAGCGGAACCAGACGTCGCGGAACTCGATCTCGCCGCGCCCGGGGGTGGGGAGGTGCAGGGGATCGGGGTCGTCGAAGATCTCCGGCTCCGTGTCCAGCAGCTGGAAGATGCGCTCGGACGAGGCCATCGCCCCCTGGATGAGGTTGTACTTCTCCGAGAGGTCCTGGATCGGGCGGAAGAAGCGCCGCGTGTACTGGAGGAAGGCGGCCATCACGCCCACGGTGAGCGTCCCCCGCAGCGTCTCGCCCCCGCCGTACCAGAGGATGAGCGCCAGCGCCACGGCGGTGAGCACCTCGACCACGGGGAAGAAGAGCGCGTAGTAGGTGATGGAGCGCAGGTGCGCGTCCAGGTGCTCGCGGTTGGTGGCGGCGAAGCGCTCCCTGACCGGCCGCTCGCGCCCGTAGAGCTGGACCACGCGGATGCCGCTGACCGTCTCCTGCAGGTTGGCGTTGATGCGCGCCAGCCGGACGCGGATGTCGCGGTACGCCTCGCGGATGAGGCCGCGGAACACGAAGGCCGCCACCGCCACCAGCGGGAGCACGGTGAAGGTGACCAGGGCCAGGCGCACGTCCAGCCGCAGCATGGCGGCCAGGATGAAGGCGATGGTGAAGACGTCGCCGAAGACGGTCACCACGCCGGAGGAGAACATCTCGTTGAGCGCCTCGATGTCGTTGGTCACCCGCGTCATCAGGCGCCCGACGGGGTTGCGGTCGAAGTAGCGGAGGGAGAGGCGCTGCAGGTGGCGGAACACCTCCTGGCGCAGGTCGAGCATCACCCGCTGCCCCAGCCAGGTGGTGAGGAGCACCTGCGCGTACTCGAAGACGAAGGAGCCGAGCAGCGCGGCCACGTAGGCGGCCACCAGCCACCCCAGCATCCCCAGGTCGCGCTGGGGGATGGCGCGGTCCAGCGCCAGGTGGGTCAGCCAGGGGCCCACCAGCTCCAGCGCCGCGCCGCCGAAGAGGAGGAGGACGGCGGCGGCCACCCGCAGCCGGTAGGGCCGCAGGTAGCCGAGCAGGCGCCGCATCAGCCGGTAGTCGTACGGCTTGTCGTGCAGCTCCTCTTCGGGGTGGCCGGGCTCCGCCTCGCTCACGCTCAGGACTCAGGACTCAGGACTCAGGACTTCCGAGCGGAACGTATGCCCCTCCCCCAGGCCCTGCAACCGCCCCGGTTGACAGCGGCTGGGCCGCCGGATACCATACCCACGACTCTCCCGCATCATCCCTGGCCGTATCCCCGGCGCCACATGCCCGCTCCCCTGCCGAGCCCCGTCCGCTCGCGGCGCGCCCTCCGGGCGTGCGCGTTCGCCCTGCTCGCCGCCACCGCCGCCTGCGGCCGCTCCGGCGGCGGGGGCGGCGAGGTGGTCTTCGCCCTCGCCGGCCCCATGCAGCAGGGGTACGGCCAGTCCACCCGCCGCGGCGCCGACCTGGCCGTCCGCGAGATCAACGCCTCCGGCGGGATCAACCGGCGCAGCGTGCGGCTGCTGGTGAAGGACGACCAGGCCTCCACCGACCGCGCCATCGCCATCGCCCGCGAGCTGGTGGACGACCCCGCCGTGGTGGCGCTGGCCGGCCACGTGAACTCCGGCACCACCATCGCCGCCGCCGGGACCTACGACGGCGCCCTCCCCGCCCTGGCCACCACCGCCACCAGCCCCGAGGTCTCGCGCCTGGGCGACTGGGTGTACCGCGTGGCCTCCAGCGACTCGTCGAACGCCGTGGCGCTGGCCGAGGTGGCGCGCGGCATCTCGCCCGCCGTGGCGGTGCTCTACAGCAACGACGACTACGGGCGCGGGCTGGCCGCCTCCTTCCGCGCCGCCCTGCTCGAGGGCGGGGGCACCGTCCCCGAGGCCGACCCCTACCTGGACGACACTGAGGACTTCACCCCCTACCTGCGGCGCATGCAGCAGCGCGGGGTGCAGATGGTGTTCGTGGCCGGGCTCGACGCCGCCGCCGCGCGCATCATCACCCAGGCCCGGCAGGTGGGGCTGGCGGCGCGCTTCATCGGCGGCGACGGGCTGGAGCCGCTCAAGGCGCAGGGCCCCGGCTACGAAGGGACGCTGGTGGGGCTCCTCTACCACCGCGACGCCAGCGACCGCGCCCGCCGCTTCGCCGAGGCGTACCGGCAGGCGTACGACGCCGAGGCGGACCCCTTCGCCGCCGCGGCCTACGACGCCGTGCAGCTGCTGGCGGCGGCGGCCCGCGCCGGCGGGGCGGACCGCGCCGCCATCCAGCGCTACCTGCGCGGCGTGGGGCGCGAGGGCGGCACCCCCGCCTTCGAGGGGGCCACCGGCACCATCCGCTTCGACCAGAACGGCGACCCCGTGAACAAGACCTTCGCCGTGGGCATCATCCGCAGCGGCACCATCCAGCTGGCCAGGGGGGCCCGATGAGCGGCACCACCAACGGCCGCCGTGGCGGCATCTTCTCCACCATCCGCGGGCAGCTCTACTTCGGCGGGGCGCTGCTGATCGTGCTGCTGGTGGCCGCCGCCGCCGTCAGCTTCTTCACGGTCAACCAGCTCACCCGCGAGATGGACTCGCGGCTGGCCGCGCTCCGGCGCAGCACCGACATCGGCAGCCGGCTGGAGGCGCTGATCCTCAACCAGATCACCGCCGGCGAGCGCTACCTGGTGTCGCCCGGCGCCGAGATCGCGCAGAACTTCTCCACCTACGGGCAGCAGGCGCACGAGCAGCGGCGCCACTACAAGGACCTGGAGAACCTCTCCACCGGCGAGCAGCAGGAGATCGCCGCCGTCGAGGGGCTGCACTCGCGCATCGAGGTGGAGTACGCGCTGGCGCACGCCCAGGTCGACGTGGGCGAGCGCGACGCCGCGCTGCGCCGGGTGGCGGCCGTGCGTCCGCAGACGCAGCAGCTCGAGGAGGCCATCCGCAAGATCAGCGAGGCCCAGGCCGAGAAGGTGGAGGCCGCCGCGGCCGACCTGCGGCGCATGGCGCGCAGCCGCCAGCTCCTGCTGCTGGGGCTCTCGGTGCTGGCGTCCGCCATCGCGCTGGGGCTCATCGCCTTCGCCATCCGCAGCATCAGCGTGCCCCTGCTCAACCTGATGGGCGCCGCCGAGCGGCTGGGCGAGGGCGACCTGCGCATCAACCTCAACGGGAAGATGACGCAGGAGTTCGCCGCGCTGGCGGGGGCGTTCAACGGGATGGCGGGGCAGCTGCGCAACATCGTGGGCGAGACGGTGAGCACCGCCGAGCGCATCTCCACCTTCGCCTCGGACCTCTCCAGCATCAGCGAGGAGGTGGCGGCCTCCAGCGGCGAGGTGGCCACCGCCATGGTGGGGATCGCCAGCGGCGCCGAGACCCAGTCGCACGGGCTGCAGTCCACCCAGGAGGCGCTGGACGAGATGGGGCGGCGCACGCAGGAGATCAGCGACGCCTCGCACCGGGTGACCTCGCTCACCGACCAGATCAAGCTGGTGGCCGTGGCCAGCCGCCGCGAGGTGTCCACGGCGCTGGCGCGGCTGCTGGAGATCCGCGAGGTGGTGGAGACCAGCGCCGCGCAGGTCACGGAGCTGGAGCAGACCTCCATGCAGATCGACCGCTTCGTGGAGACCATCACCGGCATCGCGCGGCAGACCAACCTGCTGGCGCTGAACGCGGCCATCGAGGCGGCGCGCGCGGGCGAGCACGGGCGGGGCTTCGCGGTGGTGGCCGAGGAGGTGCGCAAGCTGGCGGAGGGCTCCGCCCGGGCGGCGCAGGAGGTGGCGCAGAACGTCCACGCCATCCGCTCGCGGATCGAGGGGGTGGTGGGGACGATGAGCAAGGGGCAGGAGAAGGTGGCGGACGTGGAGCACGTCTCCAAGGGGGCCGACGTGGCGCTGGAGCAGATCCTGGCGGCGGTGGACGGGGTGCGGACGGCGGCGGACCAGGTGCTGGAGGCGGCGGAGCGGAACCGGGGGGCGATGCAGGGGGTGGAGGCGGCGGTGCTGGAGGTGTCGGGGACGTCGGAGAGCCACGCGGCGAGCGCGCAGGAGGTGTCGGCGGCGGCGGAGGAGCAGTCGGCGGCCACGGAGGAGATGTCGGCCTCCAGCATGGAGCTGCTGCACGCGGCCGAGCGCATGCGCGAGCTGGTGAGCGGCTTCCGGACGTAGCGAGCCGGCGCCTCGGCGGGCGGCGAAAGCGAGGGAGCGCCCCGGACCGTCCGGGACGCTCCCTCGCTCCGTATCTCCCGTGTCCCTACCGCGCGGCGGCCGCGGCCAGGCGGTGCTCGTAGATCATCACGTTGCGCTTTGCCAGCGCGTCGATGTACTCCGCCGCCGGCATGGCCTCGTCCGGCGTCCACACCCCCGGCTCGATCTCGCCCGTCGCCTGCAGTACCCCCGTGATCGCCAGCGAGTACCCGGTGGTGCGCATCATCGCCGTGATCCCCGTCTGCGGGTCGTACTTGTCCAGCAGGTCCCAGCGCAGCGTCAGCTCCTCCCCGTCCTTCTCCCCCTCCACCTCCACGCGCAGCGCCACCAGGTCCGGGCTGGTGCGCGGGTCCTTCTTCAGCCGCGGTCCCGCCTGGGCGATGAACACGTCGCGCGGCCTCACCCGGGCGCCGCCCTTCACCTCCACCTCCTCCAGGTCCAGCATCCCCAGCTCGCGGATGGTCTCCATGATCCTGGCGTGGCCGGGGTAGCGCAGCGTCTTGTACTCCATGGTGGGGATCTTCCCCTCGTAGCGCTGGGCCATGGCCGAGATCCCGCCGGCGGTGTGGAACGCCTCCAGCGTGCCCACGCCGGGGAAGTCCAGCTCCTCGATCTCCGAGAGCGCCTCCACGCGCGTCAGCCGGCCGTCGCGCAGCACGTACGAGAGCGTGCTGTAGTAGTCGAGCACGCCTTCCAGGGAGTAGACGATCTGGTAGTTGAGCGGTGGCTGGGGGTGCTGGGGGAGCCCGCCCACCTTGATGCGCACCGAGCGCACCGTGTCCAGCTGGCGGATGCCGTGCTGGGCCAGGATGTTCACCATCCCGGGGGCCAGGCCGCAGTCGGGGACCACCGAGAGCCCCTTGTCGGCGGCGCGCTCGTGCAGCCCCTTCTGCTGCAGGACGATCTCGGTGTTGCCGCCCAGGTCGCAGAAGTGCGCCCCCTGGTCGAGCGCGGCCACCGCCATCCCGAAGTTCAGGTAGTAGGGGAAGGCGCTCATCACCGCCGCCGCGCCCTCCATCGCGCCGCGGACGGCGTTGCGGTCGTTGGCGTCCACCCGCACCGCCGTGAGCCGCGTGCCGGGGTAGGGCTGCAGGAACTCCGGGAGCTGGTCCACGTGCTGGTCGGCGATCACCACCTCGTGGTCCGTGTTCGCGAGCAGGTCGTAGGCACACGCCGAGCCCTGCAGGCCCGCCCCGAGCACGAGCATCCGCATACGTCTCAACTCCTTGCTGGCAAAACGAATGACGGCCCCGCGCGCCTGACGGGGCCGCGCGGGACGAGTGGACTGCGCGTGCGGTCTGTGGCCGGGGGCGCAGGGCGGGAAGATAGCCGTCCGGGCGAAGGCGCGAAAGTGCGGAGTGCGGGCTGCGTCTTCCGTTTACGAGGCGCTCATGTACGACCGCCGTTCAGCAGCGCGAGCACGTCCTGCGGCGCGTGCAGCAGCACGTCCGGGCGCTCGCGCTCCAGCGCCTCGCGCGGGAAGGGTCCCCACAGCGCCGCCGCGGTGAGAGTGCCCGCCGCCCGTCCCGCCGCGATGTCGTGCGGCGAATCTCCCACGAAGAGCGCCTCCTCCGGCGCCACCCCCAGCCGCTCCAGCGCCCGCAGCACCGGCTCCGGGTGCGGCTTGGCGTTCGCCACGTCCTCGGGGGTGACGATCACGTCGAAGTGCTCGGTGATGCCACAGACGTCCATCCCCCGCAGCGTGGTCCGCCGGTGCTTGCTGGTGACGATGGCCAGCCCCACCCCGCGCCGGGCCAGCTCCGCCACCGTCGCGGCGGCGCCGGGGAAGGGGCGCAGCATGTCGTCGTGGTGGAGGTGCTGGAAGCCGCGGTAGGTGTCGAGCATGGCCGCGGCCTCGTCAGTGGAGCGCGCGAAGAGGGCGAGCTGCGTCTCCAGCGGCGTGCCGAAGCCGCTCAGCCACGCCTCGTCGGACGGGCACTCGCCCAGGTGCGTGGTCATGGTGTGGCGGTAGCACCGCATGATCAGCGCGGTGCTGTCGGCCAGCGTCCCGTCGAAGTCGTAGAGGACCGCGCGGAGGGGGGATGCGACCTTAGCGGTGGGGTCCGGAGACGGCTCGCTTGCGTCCAATGAAATCCTGCCGGTCGATTCCAAGGTAGTGTTCCAGGTCGTCCAGTGCGGCGTCCGCGTAGTCGGCCACCTCGGGGTCGGCGGTCATCAGCAGTAGCGCCGGAACGGCCGCGCGTGCGTCGAGGCGGCCCGAGACCCTCGCGATGTGGCCCAGGGAGGTGGCCGCGTTCCTGCGCACCCACGCGTCCGGATGCGACACGTGCTCCAGCGCCCGCTCCTCGGCGAGCCGCCAGTCGGGCCCGTGCAGCGCGAGCCTGAGGAGCGCGCGCGAGATCTCCCGCGGGAGCCCCGACGCGAAGGCTTCCGCCGCCTCCTCGGT
>DASUNK010000409.1:0-3884 GCA_036277195.1 Longimicrobiaceae bacterium
GCGCAGCGCGTCCGCGTCCGTCTCCACGCCGTCCGCCGGCACCACGTAGGCCACCAGCCGCGCCGGCGCGGGCGGGTCGTGCCGGGCGACGACGACGGCCTCGCGCACGGAAGCGTGGGCGCGCAGCGCGGCCTCCACCTCTCCCGGCTCGATGCGGAAGCCGCGCACCTTCACCTGCGCGTCCACGCGGCCCAGGAACTCCAGAACCGCAGTGCGAGAGTGCGAGAGTGCGAGAGTGCGTTCGTCTCCGTGCGGTTCCGGCGCACTTTCGCACTTTCGCACTTTCGCACTTTCCTTCCACCGCACCCGATCGCCCGTGCGATAGAGCCGCGCGCCCGCGTCCGCCGAGAACGGATCGGGGACGAAGCGCTCCGCCGTCTGCCCCGGCTTCCCGAGATACCCGCGCGCGACGCCGATGCCGCCCACGCACAGCTCGCCGGGGACGCCGATCGGCACCGGCCGCAGCCGCGCGTCCAGCACGTACGCGCGCACGTTCGCGATCGGCTTCCCGATCGGCGGAGGCCCGTCCGTCGCCGGATCGACCGCGAGCGTCGCGCAGACGGTCGTCTCGGTCGGGCCGTAGGCGTTCACGAAGCGGCGGCCCGCGCCCCAGCGCGCCACCACCTCCGCGGAGACCGCCTCGCCCGCCGAGACCATCGTCCGGAGATCGGGGAGGTCCGCATCCGGCAGCGCGGCCAGCAGGGTGGGCGGCAGCGTGGCCACGCTCACCGCCTCCTCGCGCAGGAGGGCGATCAGCTCCGGGCCGGCCTGCTCCGGCCGCGCCATCACCAGCGCGGCGCCGGAGAGGAGCGCGTGCGCCACCTCCGCCACCGCCGCGTCGAAGGAGAAGGAGGCGAACTGCAGGACGCGGCCGCCCGGCTCCACCCCGAACGCCTCGCGCTGCGCCGCCGCCAGGTTCCCGATCCCCCGGTGCGGGACCACGACGCCCTTCGGCCGCCCCGTGGAGCCGGAAGTGAAGATCACGTACGCCGCGTTCTCCACGTCCACTTCCACCGGGAGATTCGCGTCGCTCTCGGATGCGATCTCACCCGCCATCTCGTCCAGCGCGGAGGCCGTCAGCACCAGGCGGGCGCCGGAGTCCTCCAGCATCCACCGCCGCCGCTCGGCCGGATACGTGGGGTCGACCGGGAGGAAGGCGCCGCCCGCCTTGCTGACGGCCAGCAGCGCGACCACCATCTCCGCCGAGCGCTCCAGCGCCAGCGCGACGATGGACTCGGGGCCGACGCCGAGCGCGGCCAGGCGCCGGGCGAGGCGGTTGGCGCGCGCGTTCAGCTCCGCGAAGCTCAGCCGCTCCGCGCCGGAGACGAGGGCCAGCGCCTCCGGCGTCTCCTCCGCCCGTGCCTCGAACAGGCGGTGCAGCGGCGCGCGCGGCGCCTCGGCCGCGGTCTCGTTCCAGCTCTCGACGACGAGCCGGCGCTCCGCCTCGTCCATGGCGGGCGGGGCGGAGACGGGCGCGTCCGGCTCCGCCAGGAGCGCGTCCAGCAGGCGCCGGTACTCGGCCACGAAGCGCTCCACCGTCTCGTGGTCGAACCGCTCCGTGCTGTACGCCGCCACGCCCACGATCCCCCGCCCCACCTCGTGCAGGTCGAAGGTCAGCTCCAGCTCGGCCGGGCGCTCCACCGGCTCCCGCGGCAGATCGGGAATCCCGTCACCGGCCGGTTCCGACCCGTCCGCCGCGGGCTGGAGGATGAGCGAGGCCTGGAAGACGGGCGAGTGGCCGAGCGTGCGCTCCGCCCCCAGCAGCTCGTCCACCAGCGTCTGGAAGGGCACGTCCTGGTGCGCGTACGCGTCCAGCGCCGTCCGGCGCACGCGCCCCAGCAGCTCGCGGAACGAGGGGTCGCCCGAAAGGTCGGTGCGCAGCGCCAGGTTGTTCACGAAGAAGCCGATCAGCCCCTCCGTCTCCGCCCGGGTGCGCCCGGCCACCGAGGTGCCGACGACGACGTCGTCCGTCCCCGCCAGCCGGGCGAGGAGGACGTCGTACGCCGCCAGGAGCACCATGAACAGCGTGGCGTTCTCGCGCCGCGCCAGCGCCCGGGCGGGCTCGACCACCTCGGGCGGGAGATGGAAGAAGCGCCGGGCGCCGGCGTGCGTCCGCGCCGCGGGGGCGGGCCGGTCCGCCGGCAGCTCCAGCACGGCGGGGGCGCCGGCCAGCGCGCGGCGCCAGAACTCCGCCTGCGCCTCCAGGGCGCCGCTCTCCATCTCCCGCCGCTGCCACACCGCCCAGTCCGCGTACTGCACCGGGAGCGGCGCCAGCGGCGAGGGGAGCCCGCCCGAGAACGCCTCGTACAACGCGCGCAGCTCGCGCTCCAGCACCCCGGTGGACCACCCGTCGAAGACCGCGTGGTGAACGGAGACGACCAGGAGCGACGCGTCCGCCAGCCGCAGCAGCCGCGCGGCGAGCAGGGGGCCGCGCTCCAGGTCCATCGCCTCGCGCCCCGCGGCCGCCAGCGCCGCCTGCACGGCCGCGCCCGCCTCGCCCGCCGCGAGCGCGCGCAGGTCGTCCACGGGCAGGGAGATGGGGGACGGGGGGAGGACCACCTGCACCGCGCCGCCGTCGCCGCCGGACGCGCGGAAGACGGTGCGGAGCGCCTCGTGCCGGTGCGCCACCCCGGCCAGGGCGCGCTCCAGCGCGTCCGCATCGGCGTCCGCCGGGAAGGCGATGGCCGCGGCGAGGGCCAGGGGCCCCGCGCCCAGGCGGTCCATCACCCAGAAACGCTCCTGCCCGTACGAGAGCGGGAGATCGGCGTCGCGCGGCACGGGGACCAGCGGCGGAGCCCCGTCGTCCGCGCCTTCCGCGGCGGCGGCGCGCAGCGCCTCGTCCACTTTCGCCGCGAAGCCGGAAAGGACCGGATCCTCGAACACGGCGCGCATGGGCACTTCCACCCCGAACGCCTCGCGAACGCGCGAAACCAGCCGCGTGGCGAGCAGGGAGTGGCCGCCCAGCTCGAAGAACGAGTCGCCGGCACCCACGCGCTCCACCCCCAGCAGCCCGGCCCAGATGCCGGCCACCATCTCCTCCGTGGGGGTGCGCGGCGCCGTCCGCCCCGCCCCCACGCCGAAGTCGGGCGCGGGGAGGGCGCGGCGGTCCACCTTCCCGCTCGGGGTGAGCGGAAGCGCGTCGAGCAGGGCCCAGGCAGAGGGGACCATGTACCCGGGGAGGTGCGCCGCCGCGTGCTTCCGGAGCGCCGCCAGCTCCACGCTCGCCGGCGCAACGTACGCCGCCAGCCGCCGCTCCGCGCCCTCGCCGGGTGTGGTGACGACCACGTCGCGCACGCCGGGGAAGGCGCGCAGCACGGCCTCGATCTCGCCCGGCTCCACGCGGAAGCCGCGGAGCTTGACCTGGTCGTCGATCCGCCCGAGGAAGTCGAGGGCGCGGTCGGCCCGCCAGCGCACGCGATCGCCGGTACGGTAGAGCCGGGCGCCGGGCTCGCCGGAGAGCGGGTCGGGGACGAACGCGGCGGCGGTGAGCGCGGGCCGGCCCAGGTAGCCGCGCGCCAACCCGGCGCCGCCCAGGTACAGCTCGCCGGGAACACCGATGGGCACGGGGCGCATCCGCGCGTCCAGCACGCAGGCGCGCACCCCCGTCACGGGTCGGCCGATCGGCACCGGGGCGCGCGGGTCGGCGTGGGCGCCGGACTCGTGCGCGGTGGCGGTGACGGTGGTCTCGGTGGGGCCGTAGGAGTTCAGCAGGCGCACGCCCCCGGCGAGCCGCGCCCACGCCGCCGCGGCGTCGGGCCGCGCCCGCTCGCCGCCGATCACGCAGAGACGCAGCGACGCCGGGAACGGGACTCCCTCGTCCAGCGCCGCCACCCACTCGTGCCAGAACGCGGTCGGCAGGTCGGCGACGGTGACCGCCTGGTCCG
>DASUNK010000410.1:0-2616 GCA_036277195.1 Longimicrobiaceae bacterium
GGGCCTACCCCACAGTCCGCGCGGCGGACTTCGCGTGTCTCCAGCTGCGAGCTGAGGGTTCGCCACCCTCAGTGCGCCGGCATGGGGAGGAAGAAGAAGGCGATCCCCAGGATGATGTACACCGCCAGGAGCTGCACCCCCTCCATCCAGTGGCTCTCGCCGTCGTGGCTGATGAACGACATGATCCCCGCCGCCGCCGCCACCGCCAGCACCTCCAGCGGGGTGAAGATCAGGTCCATCGGGCGCGGGCCGATCACGTAGCTCAGGAACACCAGCATCGGCGCCACGAAGAGCGCGATCTGGATGGACGACCCGACGGCGATGTTGATCGCCACGTCCATCTTGTTCTTCGCAGCCATGATGATGGCGGTGGAGTGCTCGGCCGCGTTGCCGATGATCGCCACCACGATCACCCCCACGAACACCTCGCTCCACCCCAGCCGTTCCGCCGTCGCCTCGGCCGCGCCCACCAGGAACTCGGCCATCGCCGCCACCCCGATCGTGGCCCCCACCAGCAGCGCCACCGGGCGCCACATGGGGCGGTGCGCGAAGCGCTCCGGCTCGCCCTCGTCCGCCTCGGGGTCCACGTCGCCCGTGTAGAGGTGCCGGTGCGTCTTGAGGGTGAACCAGAGAGAGAGGATGTAGGTCACCATCAGGACGATGGAGATCTCCAGGCTCAGGTTCAGCTCCGCGGCGACGGCGGTGTCGCCCACCAGGAAGTGGAAGACGGCCGGCACCAGCAGCCCCACCACCGAGAGCACCAGCAGGGTGGTCCCCAGGCTGGCGGCGGTGGGGTTGAAGCGCTGCGTCGGGAAGCGCAGCCCGCCCACCAGCGTGCTGAGGCCGAACACCAGCAGGATGTTGCCGATGATGGAGCCGGTGATGGACGCCTTCACCAGGTCGTAGAGCCCGGCGCGGAGCGCCACGATGGCGATGATCAGCTCGGCCGCGTTGCCGAAGGTGGCGTTCAGCAGCCCGCCCACCCCCTCGCCCATCCGCTCGGCCAGCTCCTCGGTGGCGTGGCCCATCAGCCCGGCCAGCGGGATGATCCCCAGGCAGGAGACCACGAAGATGGCCAGCGGGCTGGAGTGGAGGACGAACTCCATCACGAACGCCACCGGCACGAACACCAGCAGCAGGTTGAGGGCGTTGGCGCCCGAGAAGAGGCCCTTCTTTTTTTCCACTGGCGAAGTCTCCGGTCAGGCGTGGGAGGGGCGCAGCAGGATACGCACGCCGCCCGCGGGCCGCAATCCGCCGCTTGCAACCGCTCCGCCCCGGTCTATATTCCGGCCCGGATGGCGGCCAACTTCTTCACGCTCAAAGGGTGGTCCGTCAACCGATGACCCAGGTGATCGTTCAGCGCACCGGCGAGGCTACGGGCCGCGAGTTCTCCAACCTCCCGGCGGCCTCTCCCGCGCTGATCGAGCTCCTCCCCGCGCCCACGCCGGCGGCCGACACCGCGGCGCGCGAGCTGGCGGACGCCCTCGCCCGGGCGCTGGGTGCCGTGCCGGACGTGGCGGAGCGCGCGGTGCCGTACGTCGCCCCGGACGGACCGTCGGTGCACCCCGAGCCGGGGTGGCGCAAGCTGCTGGTGCTGGTGGCCGACCAGGCCGCTCCCCCCATCCCCACGCCGCTCGACCCCCTCGTCGCCACCTGGCTCACCGGCGGCGCCTCGTACGTCATCTTCCCGCTGCTCCAGGAAGGCACGGTCGCCGAGACCTACCTGTCCGTCGAGGAGCTGAGGCGCCTGAACGCTTCGTTCTGGACCGCGACCTCCGCGGAGGACGTGGACGAGGTGCTCGCCCTGGCCCTCCTCGCCGACGCGGACCGGAGGGTGTTCGTGAGCTACCGCCGCGGCGACACGCTGGAGATCGCGGAGCAGCTCTTCGAGGCGCTGGAGAAGCACCGCTTCGACGTGTTCGTGGACCGCTTCAGCGTGCCGAAGGCCGTGAACTTCCAGGAGTGGCTGTTCGACGAGCTGGCGCACCGGTCCATGGTGGTGGTGCTCGAGTCGCCGGACCTCCTGGGCTCGGCCTGGGTCAGGGACGAGATCGACTTCGCCAAGACCCACAAGCTCGGGCACCTCGCCGTGCACCTCCCGGGGGGCACGCGGGTGCAGTGGCTCGAGGACCCCTACCGCGTGTCCGTCGCGGCGGACGAGCTGGTGCCGCCGCCGCCGCCGGACAGGCCGGCGGTGACGAAGGAGCACCGGCTGACCGAGGCCGCGCTCGCCCGCGTGATCGCCGCGATCGTGGCCGAGCACTCCAACGCGCTCCTCAAGCGGCGGGGCCGCCTGCTCTCGGAGTTGAGCAACGCGCTCGCGAAGCACCCGAACGTCAGCCAGAAGCTCGACCTCGCCGGGCACCTGCACGCCACCGCAACGCGGCCCGCGGCGGGCACCCCCTGGGCCGCTCCGGTGCGGAGCACGCGCGAGTACCTGGTGTGGACCGCGCCCCGCCCTCCCGAGGTCGACGACTTCCGCACGGCGCACGCGCTGTGCACGCCCGGACCCGATCCCCCCGGGGTGATCGTGACCCAGAAGCTGTTCCAGGCCCAGCGGCGCCAGGCACGGATGGCCTGGCTGGCCGAGCGCAGCCTGGTGTGCCTGTACGAGAC
>DASUNK010000411.1:0-3902 GCA_036277195.1 Longimicrobiaceae bacterium
AGACAGCGACGGGGGCCGGGCGGCGCGGCAGGGTGGATGCGACGGGTGCCGCCCGGACGCGGAGAAGGGGCTCTCCCCGGTGGGAGAGCCCCTTCGCGCGCGCCGTTCGCGGGCCTCAGCGCGGCCGCGCCGCCGCCTGCACCACGCGGGTGGCGACGATGCGCCCCGCCTGGTCGAGCGTGTACTCCACCAGGGCGCCCGTCTGGTCGCGCACCTGCCGCACCGCCTGCCCGGCGGCGTTGGTGGCCTCCCGCACCACCGGGAGGCTCAGCAGGCTCCCCACGGTGCGCTGGTTCACCACGCCGCCCGCGGTGTCGAGCGTGCGCTCCACGATGCTCCCCGTCTGGTCCACCGTGCGCTGCACCGTCTGCCCCAGCGTGTTCACCGTCTGCGAGAGGAGGCCGCCGGGGGCGGTGACGTTCTCCAGCGTCTGCCCCACCGCGCCCACCGCCTGGCTCGCCACCCCGCCGGGCTGGAGCGCGGTGTTGGCCACCCCGCCCACCGTGCGCACCGTGTTCTGCACCGTCCCCACCAGCTGCGAGACGATCTGCGGGTTGTTGTCGATGAAGGAGAGGGCGTTGTCGACGATCCCCACCACGTTGTCGAGGTCCACCAGCAGCAGCACCTCGGCGCGCACGCCGTCGATCCCCAGGTCCACCGTGCCGATGAAGACGTCGGCGCCCGCCTGCACGCGCACCAGGTTGGCCACGCGCGCGTCGAGCTTGAGGTGCGCCTCCAGGTTGTCCACCTTCAGGCGGATGCGGCGCACGCACAGGTCCGGCACCTCCAGGATCACGTCGTAGCCACGGGCGCGCTCCGAGGGGCCGTCGCGCCGGGCGGCGCCCGTCCCGGGCTGGCACTCCACGGTCTGCACGCCCTGCCGCGGCTGCGCCACGGCCGGGAGCGGGAGCGCGAGAACGGCCAGCAGCGGCGCGATCCATCCGGAGGCCTTGCGCATCGGGAACCTTCCTGTGCGTACTGGGTGGCGAGGCACCGCACCGGCAGGCGCCGCGGAGCATACCGCGTGCCGGCACGGGATTTGACGGCCGCGCCCGGCATGGTGCCTCGCCTCTCCGCAGCCCTGGCGGTCCTGCTCGCGGCCGCGCCGCCGCTCGCCGCGCAGGACGCGCCCTGCCCCGCGCCGGCGGACTCCGCCGCCGTGGTGGATACCACGGGGCGGCGGCCGGACGTGCGCATCCTCGGATCGGTGAGCGCGCGGGAGCTGCGCTTCGAGAGCGAGCCGCGGGCGCGGCTGCGGCTCACCGGGTGCGTGGCGGGCGATTCGGTGCGCGTGCTGGAGCGGCGCAACCTCCCCGAGCGCGTCCAGCCCGGCGTGGTCTACCGCGACGTCTTCATCCGGGTGGAGATCGCCGCGTTCCTGAACCCGGAGTGCGTGCGGGAGCTGCTGGCGGGGACGGTCCGTCCCGCGCCGGCGGACTCGGCCGCGCGGCGCCCGGCCTGCATCCAACGGAGGGAGAGCCCATGACCAGGTGCCGGAAGGCCGCCGCCGCGGCGGCGCTGTGCCTCCTCCCGCTGGCCGGCGAGGCGGCCGCGCAGGTGCGCGACACCACGCCGGTGCGGCCGACGGGCCGGGTCCTGGGCGCTCCGGTCGCGCCCGGGCAGACCCGGCAGGTGGGGACGCCCGGCTACGACGTGATCCTGGAGGTGCCCGAGCTGTCGGTGGACTCCATCGGCCTCACCGTGGCCAACCTGCGGGCGCACCTCTCGCTCGACGCCAACGCCGCCAACCTGGTGTCGCTCACCGCGGGGGTGGACGTGGGGATCGAGCGGGTGGAGCTGCAGATCACCGGCGTGCTGGCCGAGGCGTACCTGTACGTGGACCTCGACAACGTGGCCGTGATCGTCAACCGCGTGCTCACCACCCTCAACCGGAACCCGCAGCTCCTCACCCAGCTCCTCACCACGGTCGACTCGGCGGTGGGCACGGTGGGCGGCGTGGCGAACACGGTGCTGCAGCCCGGCGGCGTCGCCGAGCAGGCGGTGGGCGTGGTGGGGCGGACGCTGGAGAACGTCACCGCCCCCGGCGGGGTGCTGACGCAGACGGTGAACACGCTGGGGCAGACGGTGCAGGTGACGCTGGACCAGACGGGGAGCCTGGTTGAGCGCACCCTCAACACCGCGGGCGGGGTGCTGAACACCCGCACGCTGGGGAGCGTGACGCGGCTGCCGCTGGTGCGCGAGACCGCCGGGCAGGCGGGGCAGGTGGTGCGCCAGGTGCGCCACGTCTCGGGCGCGCTCCTGGAGTACACGCTCGACCGGGCGGGGCGCATCGTCTCCACCCGCGTGCTGCAGCCGGCGGCGCAGCGGCGTCCGTAGGGCTACAGCGAGAACTCGTGGCGCACCTCGGTGGGCTCCCTGCCCGGGCCCACGGTGCGCTCCACCATCCGCACGCGGCCGTCGCGCCCCACCGTCAGCACGGTGGAGGCGCGCGTGCCGTACCGGGGGGTGGCGATGAAGAGCGCCGAGAGCGCGCGCTCGCGCTCCACCCCCACGCCGGTGTCGGGGAGGAGGGCGCCGTCCGCCTCGGCGCGGTCGGCGAGGAGCTCCAGCAGCCGCGCCTCCACCTCCCCGGCCGGGCCGGCGAGGACCTCGCGCAGCCCCGCCTTGCCGCGCTCCACCTTGGGCCAGGGGGTGTCCAGCAGGTGGTTGCTCAGCCCGTACACCCCGGGCGCCAGCTCCGCCGGCCCCGCGCCGCGGTTGGAGAGGTAGTGCAGCGAACCCGCATCTCCCGCCAGCAGCCCGAAGCCGTTGTACTCGCCGGCGCGCCCGGCCAGCGTGGCCAGGTATTCGTCCGGCGAGGCGGGGCCGCGCAGGAAGTCGCCCACCAGCCAGCCGCGCGAGGGGGCGCCGGGGCGCGGCGGGGCGGCGTCGCGGAAGTTGGTGACGGCGGCGAAGCGCCCGCCGCGGGTGATCCCCAGCCAGGTGCCGCCCTCGCGGAGGTCGCGCCCGGCCAGCACCTCCGGGGCGTCGGGCCACCACGCCGCCGGGGCCGCGGGACGGCCGTAGAACTCGTCGCGGTTGGCGGCCACCACCAGCCGGTAGTCCGGGTGCGCGTCGTGGGCCAGCAGGATCAGGCACATCTCGTCTCGATGGCGGCGAACCGTTATTCTCCCCCGTCCTTCTCCGACCGAGTACACCGCTGAGCCCCGGCCGTCGCATCGTGCTTCATCCCCTGCTGCTCCGCCGTGCCCTGCTCCTCTCCTGTGCGTGCCTGGCCGCGTGCGGCGAGGGCGGGCCGGACCGCGCCCGCGCCTCGCTGGTGGGCGCGGGCGACATCGCCTCCTGCTGGTGGCGCGCCGACGAGTCCACCGCCCGGCTGCTGGACAAGATCGACGGCGTGGTCTTCACCGTGGGCGACAACGTCTACCAGGACGGGTCGCTTCGCCAGTACGCCCGCTGCTACGCGCCCACCTGGGGGCGGCACCTGGAGCGCACCCGCCCCACCCCCGGGAACCACGACTACAAGACGCGCGACGGCGCGGGGTACTTCGCCTACTTCGGCGCGCGCGCGGGCGAGCCGGGGAAGGGATGGTACAGCTACGAGGTGGACGGGTGGCACGTGGTGGCGCTGAACACCGAGGAGGAGGTGGGCGAGGACTCGGAGCAGCTCCGCTGGCTGCGCGAGGACCTGCGACGGCATCGCACCCGCTGCACGCTGGCGTACATGCACCACCCGCGCTTCAGCTCGGGGAAGCACGGCGGGCGCGACCAGCTGGGGCCGCTCTGGAATCTCCTCTACGCGTCCGGGGTGGAGGTGGTGCTGGCGGGGCACGACCACCACTACGAGCGCTTCGCCCCGCAGACGCCGGACGGGCGGCTGGACCGGGCGAAGGGGATCCGCCAGTTCATCGTGGGCACCGGCGGCGCGCCGCACTACGCAC
>DASUNK010000412.1:0-6567 GCA_036277195.1 Longimicrobiaceae bacterium
TGCTGGCGGAGCGTGCCCTCGTGGCGCATGCCGAGCTTGCGCAGCACCGCTCCCGACGCCGGGTTGCGGGTCATGTGGTGGGCCACCACCCGGTGCAGGTCGAGCGCCGCGAACGCCCAGCGCAGGGCGGCGCGCGCGGCCTCGGTGGCGTACCCGCGCCCCCAGTACGGCCGGCCGATCCAGTAGCCCAGCTCCGCCTGCCGGTGCACGCGGGCCACGGTGAAGCCCACCGCGCCCGCCAGCTCGCCGCCGTCGCGCAGCGTCACCGCGAACACGGCGCCCTCGCCGCGCTCGAAATCGCCCGGATGCCGGGAGATCCACTCCGCGGCCATCCCGTCCAGGTAGGGATGGGGGATGTTCAGCGTGGTGGCGGCGATCTCGCGCTCCGCCACCAGCCGGTGCACGTCCGGCGCGTCGTCCGGGGTGAAGGGGCGCAGGACGAGGCGCTCCGTGTGGAGCGGCGGCTGGACCGGCGTCCCGGCGGGGGGTGGCGGCGGCGTGGGTGGGCGGCCGAACATGGGAGAAGTGCGAGAGTGCGTGAGTGCGAAAGTGCGAAGTGCGAGAGCGGTTACTTTCGCACTCTCGCACTTCCGCACTTTCGCACTTGCAAGAGCAGGCGCCCGGCTACCGCCAGACGATGCGGAGGAGCCTGAGGATGACCGGGAAGAATCGTCCCAGGACCTTGGTCACGAATCCCAGGAGCACCGTCCTCAACAGAAAACGAAAGAGCATGGCGGGGTGGCGGTTCGGGTCGACGTGCTGCTCGTGCGGTGGTACGCGGGCCGCCCGCGCGGAGTTTCACCGCCCGGCTCAGGGACGCGCCGCCGCCCCGGTGCGCACCAGCTCGGGGACGCGGATCTCGAACAGCGCCGGCCACAGCTTCCCGGTCACGAACAGCCGGTCGCTCCCCGCGTCGTAGGCGATGCCGTTCAGCACCGCCTCGGGGTCGTGCCGCGTGGGCTTGGGGTAGAGCGCCGACAGGTCGAGCCATGCCACCACGCGCCCCGTCGCCGGGTCGATGCGGGCGATGCTGTCGGAGTGCCACACGTTCGCCCAGATCTCGCCGTGCACCCACTCCAGCTCGTTGAGCTGGTGGACGTAGACGTCGCCGTCCGTCACCTCCAGGGTGCGCGTCTCCTGGAAGCTCTGCGGGTCGAGGAAGCGGAGCTGGTTGGAGCCGTCGCTCATGATGAACGACTCCCCGTCGGTGGTGAACCCCCACCCCTCGCCCACCACCGGGAAGGTGCCCTGCGGCGCGAAGCTCTCCAGGTCGTAGATGAACCCCACCCCGTCCTGCCAGGTGAGCTGGTAGAGCCGCCCCTCCCGCAGCGCCAGCCCCTCGGCGAAGTGCTGCGGCGCCACGTCCACCTTCTGCAGCACCCGCCCCGTCTCCAGCTCCACCCGGCGCAGCGACGACTGCTCGAAGCGACCGGTGCTCTCGTACAGCGCCCCGTCGTGGAACACCAGCCCCTGGGTGAAGGCCAGCGAGTCGTGCGGGTACGCCTTCACCGTCTCCACCGCCAGCACGGGGGCGGTGGGGCTCCCGTCCGCGGCGGCCTCGCGGCGGCACGCCCCTGCGGCCGCGAGCGAGGCGGCCGCCGCCGCCAGCATGGCGCCCATGGCCGTCCTCCGGAAGCTCGGCATCGTCGTGCGCATGCCTGAAGGTTAGCATCCCCGCGCCGGCCGTGCCAGCGGGGCGCTACCCCTCGCCGCCGGGGGCGGGGCCCCACTTGAACACCCGGAAGAGGTACCAGAGCGAGGGGAGGAGGACCGCCATTCCGAAGGGGAGCGACCAGAGGAGGAAGCGGAGCGTCGCCGCCGGGGCCGCCGCGCCGGCCAGCGTCAGGTCCGGGTACACCAGGTACGGGTGCTGGGCGATCCCCCACCCCGCCAGCAGGCAGGCGGTCTGGACGACCGTGGCCGCGCGCGCCAGGCGGAAGCGCCGCCGCAGGAGCGCCCACCCGGAGAGGAGCGCCGCCGCCACCCCCACGGCCACCACCGGCGCGGCGCGCGGCCGCAGCAGCCCCTCCCACAGGTGCGGCGCCTGCGCCCGCAGCAGCGGGAGGAGGAGGACGGAGAGCGCCACCACCGCCGTCCCCGCCGCCAGGGCGCGGGCGCGGAAGTCCTCGCGCAGCGCCCCCGCCGTCTCGTTGGCCAGGTACACCGCCGCCAGGTACGCGCACACCGCCAGCGCGAACGCCCCCATCGCCAGCGACACCGGCGCCAGCCACGGCGCCGGGCCCTCGATCCGCACCGCGCCCCCGATCACCCGCAGCGTCCCCGCCGAGACCGCGCCCAGGCACATCCCCAGCAGCACCGGGGTGAAGACGCTCGCCGCGCCGAACACCGCGCCCCAGCGCAGCGCCGCGCCCCGCGGCGAGTGGGCGCGGAAGACGAAGGCCGCGCCGCGCAGGATGATCCCCAGCAGCACCAGGTGGAAGGGGAGGAAGAGCGCCACCGAGAGCGCTGCGAACGCCGCCGGGAAGGCGGTGAAGAGGAGGACGATGACGAAGACCAGCCAGACGTGGTTGGCCTCCCACACCGGCCCCATCGCCCGGGCGATCGCCTCGCGCTGCGCCTGCCGGCGCGGGCCGCGGGCCAGCGCGTCCCAGACGCCGCCGCCGAAGTCCGCGCCGGCCAGCACCGCGTAGGCCACCAGCGCCGCCAGCGTCACCCCCGCCACCGCGGTCTCAGGGCGCATCGGCCGCCTCCTCCGGGGCGCCGGTCGCCAGCCGCCGCAGCAGCAGGGCGAGCGCCGTCCCCAGCGCCAGGTAGAGGAGGGAGAAGCCGATGAGGGTGGCGGGGACCTCGGCCACCGGCGTCACCCCGTCGCGGGTGCGCATCACCCCGCGCACCACCCAGGGCTGCCGCCCCACCTCGGTGACGATCCACCCCGCCTGCAGCGCCAGGAAGCCGAGCGGCGACCCGGCGAGGAGGGCGCGCAGCAGCCACCGCCCCGGCTCGCGCCCGCGGCGGCGCGCCAGCCAGAACCACGCGCCCAGCGCGACGAGCGCCAGCCCCGACCCCACCATCACCTGGAAGGCGAAGTGGGCGATGACCACGTTGGGGCGCTCGTCCGCGGGGATGTCCTCCAGCCCCGTCACCTCCGCGTCCGGGTCGCCGTGCGCCAGCAGGCTCAGCAGCTTGGGGACGCGGAGGGCGCCGCGCACCGTCCCCGCCTCCACGTCGGGGATGCCGCCGATCACCAGCGCCGCGCCGCGCTCGGTGCGGAAGTGCGCCTCCATCGCCGCCAGCTTCGCCGGCTGGTGCCGGGCCACGTGCCGGGCGCTCAGATCGCCGCTGACGGGCTGGAGCACGGCGGCCACGGTCCCCACCGCCAGCGCCAGCGTGAGCGCCGAGCGGTGGTAGGCGTCGCGCCGGCCGCGCAGCATCCCCGCCGCGTACACGCCCGCCGCGGCGAAGCCGGTGGCCACGTAGCAGGAGAGGGTGGAGTGCAGCGCCATCTGCGGCCACGCCGGGCTGCGGAAGGCGGCGAGCGGGTCCATCCCCGCCGGGCCCTGCATCCAGGCGTTGGCCGCCACCACCAGCACCCCCGAGGCCATCCCGCTGGCCGCCACCGCCACCCCCGCCCACCAGTGCGCGCGGGGCGACAGGCGCTCCCACCCGTAGAGGTAGAGCCCCAGGAAGATGGCCTCCACGAAGAAGGCGTACCCCTCCAGCGCGAACGCCGGGCCGATGGCGGGCCCGGCGAGCGCCATGAAGCGGGGCCAGAGGAGCCCCAGCTCGAAGGAGAGGGCGGTGCCGGAGACGGCGCCGACGGCGAAGGTGAGGGCGGTGGCCTTCGCCCACTTCCGCGCCAGCGCGCGGTAGTGGGCCCGGCCGGTGCGCAGCCAGAGCCCCTCCGCCAGCACCATCAGCAGCGGCATGCCGATGCCGAGCGCCGCGAACACCATGTGGAAGGCGAGCGACACCTCCATCTGCGCCCGCGCCGCCGTCAGCGTGTCCATGGGGAGAAGTCTGGCCGGGCGCGGCCGGGCGCGCAGTCGGGGAAGCTACCCACCGGCGTGTGGGGAAGAGCCTGAAAAGCGCCCGCCGGCGGGGTGCCGGCGGGCGCTCGGGCGTACGCGCGCCCGGGACGGGCGCGGCGTCAGTCCAGGATGACGGCGGCGATCAGGACGCCCACCGCCACGGCGAGCACCAGGTACCACCAGCTGCTGCTCCCCACCTGCGCGCCCTGGGCGCGCTGGTCCTCGGCGGCGCGCACCTGCTCGCGGATCTGCTCGCGCGAGACGTGGAACGAGGGCGCCTGCTCCGCGGCGGCCGGCTGGGCCTGCGCGGCCGTGGCGCTCACCTCGGCCCTGGGCTGTGGAGGGGTGAGTTCCTGGCGCTGCTGCGCGAGCGCGGGGACCGCGAAGACGGAGAGCACGGCAGCGAGCGTGAGCACCTTGCGCATGGGGAGGCCTCCCGGGTCTGGAGAACGGGTCCTGTTTCTGCCTTTTGGGCACTGGCGCCCGCGTGCAATGCAAGCTCCGTGCGCCGTCACGCCGCGCCCTCGCGCCGCTGCCCCTGCGCCACCGGGCGGCGCAGCGGCAGCTCCACGCCGAAGAGCCGGTCGCGCCCCTCGCCCTTGGCGCGGTAGAGCGCGCGGTCCGCCGTCTCGATCAGCTCGTCCGGGTCCACCAGGTCCACGCCCACCGCGATCCCCAGGCTCGCCGTCACCTCCACGTTCTCGCCGGTGGGGGTGGGCACCCGCAGCTCGCGCAGGTTGGCCCGGAAGCGCTCCGCGAAGGCGAGCGCCCCCTGCAGGTTCGAGTCGTAGAGGAGCACCGCGAACTCCTCGCCGCCGAAGCGCGCGGGGAGGTCCACGTTGCGCGCCGTGTGGCGCAGCAGCCGCCCCATGCGGGCCAGCACCTGGTCTCCCACCCGGTGCCCCCAGGCGTCGTTGATGCGCTTGAAGTGGTCCAGGTCGATCATCACCAGCGCCACCGACCCGCCCGAGCGGCGCAGCCGGTCCGTCTCGCGGCGCAGCGCCTCTTCCAGCACGTGGCGGCGCGCCAGCTCGGTGAGCGGGTCCACCAGCGCCGTCACCTCGGTGAGCGCCCACTTCCCGGCGGTGGCGATCCCCACCGCCACCACGAACACCAGGAAGCCGATCCAGAAGAGCGAGGGCACCCCGGGGAGGACGCGGGCCACCGGGACGAAGGTGTACTCGCTGGCCAGGTCGTAGAGGAGCGCGGCGGAGAACGCCGTGGTCCCCACCACCAGGGTGTGCGCGTGCGGCCGCCCCGGCGCGGCCATCATCGCCCGCACCACGATGGCGATGAGCCCCGCGGCCAGCCCCGCGTCGATCCAGCGCTTGAACTCGGCCAGCACCCCCAGCGGGAGGAAGGCCGCCGCCACGAAGCAGGCCCCGAAGGCCGCCATCACCGCCTGCTCGCGCCTCCCGATCCGCAGCTCGAAGAGCCCGTAGATGAGGGCCATGAAGAACGGCCCGGCGGTGAGCATGGCCAGCACGCCCAGCCGGTACGGGTTCATCACCGGCACCACCGCGGCCTGGAACGCCGAGGCGAAGGTGGCCCCGTAGAGGGAGATGAAGAGGGAGAGGACGGCGAAGTGCAGGTTCTCGCGCGCCGAGCGCCGCCGCAGCCAGAAGGCCAGGTGGTAGATGCCGATGGCCAGGAAGAACGACACCAGCCCGCCGATCACCACGTCGCGCGGCGAGCGGCGCGAGGCCAGCAGGTCGTAGCGTCCCACCTTCACCGGGCTCATCAGCCCGCCGTAGGCGTAGTCGTTGTAGACGCGCACCGCCAGCAGGTGGCGGTTCCCCTGCGCTTTCTCCAGCGCGGAGGGCGGCACCATGAAGAGCGCCGGGCCCACCCCCTCCACGAACTTCGGCGGGAGGCTCCCGCGCCCGCCCAGCTTCACCCCGTTCCAGTACACCTCGAAGGCGTCGCCCACGGTGCCGAAGAGGAGCCCCACCGGCGCCTCGTCGCTGATCCCCGCGGGGAGCTCCACCGTGCGGCGGAACCACCCCATCCCGTCGTAGCCGTCCAGCGCCTCCTCCCAGGGGTGCCCCGCGGGGGGCGCCGCCTGCCAGCCGGAGTCGTCGTAGGCCGGGTCCGCCCACGCCTGCGAATCCCCCGTCTTCAGCTTCCAGCCGTCGATGAGCGCGAGCGTATCCTTCGCCTCGGGCGGAGCCTGGGCGGCGGAAGGCGTGGCGGCGGCCAGCAGGGCCAGGAGGAGGAGGAGGAGGGGTGTGGGCACGGGGTCGAGGTCCGCGGGGGAGCGGGAATCGGAACCGCATGATACTCAACCCGTTGCACGTCGTCAAGGGAGCGTGGGGCCGCCGCGCGCCTCCTTGCCGCCGCGCGGGTGCGGCGATAGCTTGCGGCGGCCGCAAGCCGTTGCTCCACCGCAAGCTATCGCCGCCCACCCTCACCAGGAGACGTCCACCCCATGGCCAGCACCCCGCAGGGCGCCAGCGGGCAGGCGCCGCTCGCGCTGCTCGCGCTCACCGCGGGCCCGCGCTTCGGCGAGCAGCTCGCCGTGCCGGCGCCGGTGGTCACCATCGGGCGGGCGCCGGGGAACGAGGTGGTCATCGACGAC
>DASUNK010000413.1:0-3960 GCA_036277195.1 Longimicrobiaceae bacterium
CAGGTGTAGTTGACGGCGCAGGTCTGCGTACACCCGGGACAGGTGTCTTCGGGGTCGCACGACTGCCAGCAGCTTCCCCAGGTGACGGCGCGGACCCGGAACGCCTCCACGGTGCCGCGGCCGTCCGGCCCTTCCGGGCCCGCGTCGAAAGACTCGACCCGCAGTTCGTCCAGTTCCAGCCTGAGCTTGCGCATGGTTTTCCTCCGAGCGTGGGCGTTGGGGGGGGATTCAGGGACGCCGCAAAGCTACCGCCGCCGGCCCGCCCGTGCAACAGGAATGAGCCACCGCGCGCACATATCAGCCGACACAAGCTGACGGGCGTCAGCGCCCCCGGTCGGTCAGCGAGCCGAGGATGCGCGCCAGCACCCGCCCCAGCGGGAGCGAGGGCCGTCCCGGCAGGATGTTCCACTGGTTCACCACCACGATCAGGTCGTCTTCCGGGATCGCCACCGGGAACTGTCCGCCGAAGCCGGACCCCGCCCACATCACGCGCGTGCTGTCCGTGGGATTCGGGAACAGCCACCACTTCAGCCCGTAGCGCGGGGCGCCCGGCCGGTTGCCGGCGGTCACCGCCGGCGCCACCGACGCGCGCACCCAGTCGCGGCTCACCACCTGCCGGCCGTTCCACGCGCCCTCGCGCAGGAAGAGGTACCAGAGCCTCGCCAGGTCGTCGGCGGCGAGGTAGAGCCCGCCCTCGGTGTCGGGGACGCCCGCCGGCGTGCGCTTCCAGTACCAGTCGCGGATGCCGAGCGGCCCGAAGAGGTGGCGCGCCGCGTACTCCTCCACGTCCAGCCCCGTGGCGCGGCGGAAGACGTGCGCCAGCAGCTGGCTGGCGCCGCTGTTGTAGTTGAAGCGCGTCCCCGGCTCCTCGGACATCGCGCGGTCGATGGTGAACCGGGTCCAGTCGTAGCTCCCCTCCAGCCCGATCGCGGTGTTGGCCGTGTCGCCGTACGGCCGGTTCTCGTCCCAGTCGATCCCCGCCGTCATGGTGAGCAGGTGCCGGACGGTCATCCGCCGCTTGCGGTCGTCCACGTTCGCCACGGTCCCCGAGTCGAAGAACGCGAGCACCGGCGTGTCGAGCGACGGGAACTCGCCGCGCGTCACCGCGGTGCCGATCACGATGGAGGTGACGGTCTTGGTCACCGACTGGAGCGTGTGCAGGTCGCCGCGGCGGTAGAAGGGGTGCCACCAGGCGTTGAAGTAGTTGTACGGACCCGAGCGGTCGTGCGTCCGCAGCGTGGTGGCGAGCCGGGCGGAGTCGCCGTAGATGCTGTCGTAGTCGTGGCGGTAGCGCCGGTCGAACGCCAGCCTGCCACGGCGGATCACCAGGAAGCGGTCCACGTGGCCGTAGCGCCCGGACCGGATCTCGGCGTCGATGCTGTCCAGCACCGCGGCGTCGAGCCCCACCTCGCGCGGCGCGGCGGTCGGCCACCGCTCGCCCGGCCACTCCGTCTGCGCCTGCGCCGCGCCGCCGGCGGCGAGAAGGGCCGCCGTGGCGAACAGCGCCGTGACGCCGGGGATTCGATGCGTTTTCACCTGTGCTCCCTGGGAGGTTTGGCCAGCCCGACGAAGATGACGATGCCGTCGCCGCCGGGGTTGCCGTGTTTCGGGGGGAAGTCGGTGCCGAAGCGGGGCTTCCAGTTGTTGACCGCCCACAGGTTGCCGGCCTGGTCGACGGTGACGCTGGTCATCCGCATCAGCGGGCTGAAGCATTCCCCGTGCTCGTACAGCGGCCGGCCGTCGTGGAGCAGCACCGGGCTGCCGGCCGAGTGCAGGGTGTAGCCCGTCTCGGGCGTGAGGGGCTCTCCCACCGCGCGCCCGGACGGGGAGCTCACGCCCGCGAGCTTGGAGATGCACGCGTCGGTGTAGTCCGAGGTGACCCCCATCGTTCCGAAGTTGCCCACCCACACGTCGTCGTCGCCGTCCACGAACACGCCCCACGGGCCGATGATGCCGCCGCCGGTGAACCCGGTGACGTGGCCCTCGCGGGTCATCAGGTACACCGTGTCGTCGCCGCTGGAGGCGATCCACGCGTTGCCGTGCGAATCGGCGGCGACCGACTTGAGCGCCTTCCCCACCTGCCGGTGGAGCAGGAGCTTCAGGGCGCCGTTCTCGATGCGGAACCGGGCCACGCTGCCTGGGTTGGCCTGGGGCCATCCCAGGCCGGCGCCGTAGGTGACCCAGGCGGTTTCCTCCTCGGTGGGATCGATGGCGATGCCGAAGGTGCAGGTGCCCGGGGGCTGCGGGTCGGATCCCGGAGCGGGGTGGACGCCGCCGGGCAGGTGCTGCGGATACCCGAACGCGGCGTGCGGGTCGCCGCCGGGAAAGACCACCACCGAGTCGTTCCCGTAGCTCGCCAGCCAGACGTTGTTCCTGCGGTCCACCTCCGTCGCCTGCACGCGGTGGGTGCCGCCCAGGTACGCGGTGGGCACGGAGAGCGGCCGGCCGGCCGCGTCGAACTCCGACACGCTCCCGTGCGCCGGGATCTCGGAGCTGGGGCCCCAGCCGAAGTTGCCCACCCACACGTGCCCCTTCCGGTCGATGTCGATCCCCCACCCCGGGCCTTGCAATCCGCCCCCGACGATCGGCGACTTCGGCGTCCCCTTCCGTCCGTCCGCCGGCTTGCCGTTCGGCTGGAGGACGACGATGAAGTCGCCGGAGTTCGGCGTCCCCTGGAAGACGTTGTTGGCGATCCAGGCGTTGCCGTTCCGGTCGAACGCGATGTTGGCGGGCCCGCCGAACATCCGCTTGTGGTCCGGCGAGCGGTCGCCCGTGTCGTTCACCTTCACGGCCAGCGTCCAGGCGTCGGGTCGGCGTTCCAGCGACGGCAGGTAGACCTCCAGCTCCCGCGCCTGCCGGTAGATGTCGTCCACGTTGTGGGCGGGGTGCCGCGCGATGTTCACCAGCGCCTGGAAGGTGTCGTCGGGCGGGTGGCCGCCGGGCGGCGTGGCGAGACGCCGCAGCGTGTCCCAGGCGCCGGGGTGCTGGCGGACGCAGGCGGCGAGCAGGTTGGCCAGGGCGCGCGTGGACCGCAGCGCGTTCGACTGGTCGGCGTTAGGCGGGGCGAGCAGCACCTCCGACGACCCGCCGGTGTGCGCCGACGCCAGGTTCTCGCTCATCCCCGCGGCGATGCGCAGTCCGAACGCATTCCCCGCGATCGCGCTCCGCTCGGTGAACTGCGCCATGGCGAAGGCGGCGGCCACCGTCGTCAGCTCGTTCAGGGTGATGGCGCCGCGGATCTCCGGTCCGATGACGGTCGCGAGCAGCACGTGGCCGTCGCGGCGCGCGGTCGCGTAGAGGATGCTGTCGGTGGCGCGGTCGCGGGGGTGGATCGAGAAGCCGCCGTCGCGGTCCGAGGTCGCGGTGCCGATCTCCCGGGGCGCGCCGGCGGTCGCTCCATACGCGGTCACGGTGGCGCCGCCGAGCGGGAGCACGCCTTCGGTGCCGCCCGATTGGACGGTCCCGGTCAGATGGTGGTTGTCCATTGTTTTGGGAGAAGTGAGGAAGGGGGCGGGTCGTCCGGGACGATTGCAAGGGTGAGGCGGGCGGCTGCGTTGCGCAAGGAAGGTGATGAAACCCCCTCTTTCGGAGGCACCGGATTGCGCCAGTACCATCGGTTATTTTAGCTTGTTTGGCGCCTTGAGGACGCGACTTGGCGGACCTTGCCGGCGCGCCCGATTCCCCCTTCCAACCCTGGAGATGCTCATGCGGAAGCTCAGACTGTCCCTCGACGAGCTGGCGGTGGATTCGTTCGAGACCAAGGCCGGGTCCGCGGACCCGCGCGGCACCGTGCGCGGCCTGGAAGTCACCGCCCCGACGCCCTGCGGGGATACGGAGGACATGTGGGTCTGCCAGTCGTTCGAGAGCTGCCCGCCCTCGCACCCGTATCAGAAGATCTGCATGTAAGGCGCACGGGCGTCCGTACGTAAGTAAGCCCCCGCGGCCAGGAGCCGCGGGGGC
>DASUNK010000414.1:0-4122 GCA_036277195.1 Longimicrobiaceae bacterium
CGACGCACCGCGGCGCGCTCGTCGGCCAGCGCGCGGCGCCGGCTCCAGCGGCGGAGCGCCTTCCGCCCGGAGAGGTGGGGGGGATGGAGGGCGCGGTGCGCGTCCGGGTCGTAGGCGGCGTGGACGTAGTGGAGCCAGGAGGCGTCGCCCGCGCGGCAGTTGCCGCCGTTGGCGAGCACCACGGGGCGCTCGGGGGCGAGGCGGACGGCCCAGCGGCGCCCGGCGCGGTCGAGGAGGGGGAAGCCCAGCAGGTGCGAGCCCAGCGGGCGCGGCACCGGGTGCACCTGCACGCCGGGGAGGGCGGCGAGCTCCGGGTCGGCGCGGTGCGTCACCAGGTGCACCGCGCGGCCGGAGCGGGCCAGGAAGGCGGCGAGGGCGTGGTTGGCGTAGTCCATCCCGCCGGTGCGCACGAAGTCGCCCGCCACCAGCAGGTACGGCCTCATTCCGCCGCGGACATGGCGCGGACGTGGCGCGCGGCCGCGAAGAGGGCGGCGTTCAGCAGCCAGAACTCCATCCCCGCCTGCGCCAGGAAGATCGGGTAGCTGAAGGTGAGCGCCAGCGCCCCCACCCCGTACGCGAACACGATCGCCCCCCAGAAGGGGAGGTCCGGCGCCGCCCGCGCCGGCGGCGACCGCGCGATGCGCCACGACCCAAGCAGCGCCAGCACGATCGCCAGGAAGTAGGTGATCATCAGCGGCGCCCCCCCGTCCACGATCCACCCCGCCCACTGGATCTCCACCCAGTACGACTTGGCGTTCGGCGGCGGCGGACCCTTGTTCCCGAAGTAGGTGGCCATCATCCCCCAGTGCCCCAGCCCGGAGCCGAAGGGCGCCTGCGGGAGCACCTGGGTGAAGGCGTCGTCGAGGAAGCGGCCGCGTTCGGAGTAGTAGACGGCGGACGGGCGGTCGCGCACCAGCGAGCCCATGCGCCGCTGCACGGTGGGTCCCGCCAGCGACATGGAGGCGATCCATCCCACCGCCACCACCGCCACCACGGCGCCGATCAGCGTCATCAGCCGGCTCACGTCGCGGCGCCAGACGAGGATCATCCCCACCACCACCACGGTGATCCCCGTCATCACCACCAGCGAGCGCACCTGCGAGAGGGCGAGGCACATCATCCCCAGTCCCATGCTCCCCATGCTGGCCGCCATGAACCACGGGGAGCGGCGGGTGAGGAAGAACCCCATCCCGAAGAGCACCGCGTACAGCCCCGAGATGGAGGCGCCGCCCGGGACGTCGGTGAGCCCCATCGGCCGGTAGACCCGCTGCCCGGTGGCGGTGGTGATCTTGAGGCTCTCCAGGTACCCCTTCCCCTTGGACATCACCACGCTGGAGACGGGCGGCTGGAAGCGCCCGGGGAAGTACACCTGCAGCACGCCCAGCCCGGCGCTCAGCGAATGGAAGCCCCAGAGGATCATCACCGTGCGGCGCAGCGCCCGCCCGTCGAGCGTCAGCCGCGGCACCCAGAAGAGGGGCGCCAGCACGGCGGCGTAGAGCGCGGCCTGGGCGATGCCGGCGGTGAGGTTGGTGGTGTCGGGGTGGAAGACGGCCATCCCCACCACCGCCAGCGCCAGCACGGCGGGCCCGGCGGCGGGGTGGGCCACGCCGCGCCCGCGCAGCAGCACCAGCAGCGCCAGGCTGGCGCCGAAGGCGGCCATGCGCACGGCGATGCGCGCCGGCCCGATGCCGGGGATGAGCAGGGCGAGCTGGCAGACGAGCTGGAAGAGGATGAACCCCTGCACCCACGGGCGCACGCGCGGGTCGCGCCAGGGCGCGGGCGCCGCGGCCGTGGGGCGGCCGTACCGGGGGAGTGGGTGCGAGAGCGTGCTCACCGGGGCTCGTCTCCGGGGGCGGTCCAGAGCTGGTGCGGCCAGGGGTCGCCGGGGTCCGCCTCCGCGGTGGGGCGGAGGAAGCCGCGCGCGTCGGGCGACCGGGCGTAGGCGGCCCGCCGCGCGGCCGCGGGCGAGTGGTCGATGCTCCACCCGGCATACCCCGCGCCGCGCAGCGCTTCCAGCGCGGCGGCCACCATCTCCGCGCCGCCGGGGGCGCGCGGGTGCAGCTCCAGCAGCACCCGGCGGTAGCGGCCGGCGGCGAGGCCGGCGCGCATCCCGCGCAGGGCCAGCAGCTCGGCGCCCTCCACGTCCAGCTTCAGCAGGTCCACGCGGCCGACCCCCTGCGCGTCGAGCACGTCGTCCACCCGCGCGCCCTGCACCGCGAAGCGGGGCGCCGCCTCCGCGGCAGCCGTTACCACCGACGACACGCCCCAGTTCCCCCCCGCCTCCTCGTACCCCGCCAGCGCCAGGGTGCCGGGCGCCTCCGCGGCCGCCAGGGGGAGCGCCACGGCGTGGCGGAGCCCGTTGGCCGCCAGGTTGTCGCGCAGCACGGCGAAGAGGCGCGGGTCCGGCTCCAGCGCCAGCACCCGCCCGCCGGGGCCGACCCGATGCGCGGCCAGGAGGGAGAAGTACCCCCAGTTGGCGCCCACGTCCACGAAGACGGCCCCGGGGCCCAGCAGGGCGCGCAGCAGCGCCGTCTCCTGCGGCTCGTAGCGGCCGGTGAAGCAGGCCTCGCGCGCCACGGAGTCGCGCAGGTCGCAGCGGAAGCGCATCCCCCCCAGCTCCGGCGCCAGGCGGGCGGCGAAGGGAGGCGCGCGCCGCGGGAGGCGGTCCATCAGCCGGTAGCGCCCGGCGGGGAGCCGGCGCAGGAGGGCCGCGGCGGCGCGCACCCAGAGCGGCGCGGCGGGGAGCACGCTCACCCCGGCTTCCGCGCGGCGAGCAGCACGTTGTCCGAGAGCCCCCGCGGCCAGAGCCGCGCCAGCCAGCCGGGGTAGTGCCGCCCGGTGAAGACCACGCGCCCCTGGCCGCTGTACTCCACCGCGGCCGCCTCCAGCCCGCACTCGGCGGCCATGCGCCGCAGGTCCACCTCCAGCAGCGCGGTGAGGTGGGCGGGATACGAGGCGTCGCGGAAGGCGTTGTGCTCGCCGCGCAGCAGGAGCGTGAGCCGGCTGAGCGCCGAGAGCTGGTTGGGGGTGGTGACCACCACCCACCCGCCGGGGCGCGCCAGCCGCGCCAGGTCGCGGAAGAGGGCGCGCGGGTTCTCCAGGTGCTCGATGGTCTCCACCGCGGCCGCCACCTCGGCGCTGCCGTCGGGGAGGGGCACCGGCCCGGCGTCCAGGTCCGCGCGCACGAACTCGCCCTCGGCGGGGAAGCCGTCGTAGCGCACCGCGTCGACCCCCACGTAGCGGGCGAAGCGGCCGCGCAGGTGCGTCCAGAGCGCGCCGCCGCCGCACCCCACGTCCACCAGGGTGCCGCCGCCCGGGTGCCGCGCGGCCACAGCGCGGGCCACCAGGCGGTAGACGGCCTCGCCGCTGGCGCCCAGGCTGCGGCGGGCGCGCTCCTCCACGCTCGGGGCGCTCACGCGGCGCGCCTCGCGGCGGCGGCGCCGGCCAGCACGCCGTGCAGCTTCGCCAGCTGCGTGGGGACGCCGCAGAGGGCGCGGGCGCGCGCCGGCCCGGCCGCGCCCAGCCGGCGACGGAGCGCGGCGTCGCCCAGCAGCTCCGCGAGCACCGCGGCAAGGGCTTCGGGGTCGTCAGGGGGAACCAGCACGCCGCACGCCGGGTCCACCACCTCGGGCGCCCCGCCGAGCGCGGTGGCGACCACGGGGAGCCCCGCGTGCAGCGCCTCCACGAAGGTGATGCCGAAGGGCTCGGGCCCCAGGTTGGGCTGGCAGGCCAGGTCGGCCGCGGCCAGCACGCGCCGCACGTCCGTCCGCTCGCCCGCGAAGCGCACCCGCTCCGCGATCCCCAGCCGCTCCGCCAGCGCCCGCATGGCCGCCAGGTGCGCCTGCTCGTGCGGGCGCTGCGCCCCGCCCACCAGCCAGCAGGTCCAGCCGGGGAGGTCGCGCAGGCGGCCCAGCGCCTCCAGGTGCAGGCGGTGCCCCTTCCACGGCTCCATCCGGCTCACCTGCACCACCACCACGGCGTCGTCCGCCGTCTCCAGCTCCGCGCGGACGGCGGCGCGCTCGGCGGCCAGCCCCGGCGGCGGCTCGGGGACGGGGCAGTACACCACCACCCCCTCCATCCCCGGGTAGAGCCGCGGCAGGGTGAGGGCGGCGAAGCCGCTGG
>DASUNK010000415.1:0-6572 GCA_036277195.1 Longimicrobiaceae bacterium
GGGCGACGCGGCGCTCGACCCGGCCGACCTCTTCCCCCCCGCTCCCTCCCCCCCGGCCCACGGCGGCGGGGGCGGCGGCATCCCCTTCCCCGCCACCCTCGCCGAGATCGTGCGCGCGGCCGCCTTCGCCATGATGGAGCGGGTGGCGGGGAACAAGAGCGCCGCCGCCGAGGGGCTCGGCATCTCCCGCTCGCGCCTCTACCGCCTGCTGGAGGGCGGCGAGGAAGGGGATGTCGCGGAATGAGACAGGCCGTCGCGCGGGGAGACAGGGCCCGAACGGCGAACTCCAGCAGCGGCGCGGGGTTTCAGCCGGTGCGCCGCTTGCCCGACGGGGGGCAGGCCGCGGCCCCCGTCCGTCCAACAGGCAGCCCAGCGATGCGAATCATCCGCTTCATTTGTTTCCCCGCCCTGCTCCTCTGCGCGCAGGCGGTGCTCACCGCGTGCGACGGCGACCCCAGCGGGCCGGAGGGGGTCCCGTCGGACGAGCTGGTCTTCCTGCGCGCGGCGGAGGACGCGCCCGCGCTCCTCACCGACTCGGTCTCCTTCTGGGCGGTGGCGGGCGACACGCGCGAGATCCGCATCCCCTACGCGGCCGACGGCCCGTACGCGGGCGACGAGTGCCTGCGCTTCAAGATCCCCGGCAACGGCCTCCTCCGCCACCCGGACGGGCGGCCCGTGGAGCGGGGCGACTCGGTGTTCATCACCATCCGGGTGGTGGACCCGGCCCTCTTCAGCTTCGAGTTCTCCCCCGCGGGGCTGCAGTTCGATCCCGACCACCCGGCCGAGCTGCGCGTCTCCTTCAAGTGGGCGGACCGCGACTACGACGGCGACGGCAACGAGGGCGACGACGACGACGAGCGCATCGAGCGCACCTTCGGCATGTGGCGGCAGGAGACGCCGGCCTCGGACTGGGAGCGCATCGGCACGGTGCGCGACTTCGACCTGGAGGAGGCGCGCGCGGATCTGGAGGGCTTCACCAAGTACGCCCTGGCGGGCGGCCGCTCCGCCCGGACGGACGGCGAGTCGTCCTTCTGACCGCCGCCCCCTTGCCACCGTGGACATCCCCGCCGTGACCCCGCTGACCGTGGAGGAGGCACGCTCCCTCCGGGCGAAGGGGGAGTGGCAGGCTCTCGTGGAGCGCGCGAAGCCGATGTCCGAGAACGAGCTGTTCGCGGATCCCGAGCTCGCGCTCCTCTACGCGGTGGGGTGCCGCCGCGTGGGCGATACGGGGCGCGCGCTGGCGGTGGCGGGGCGGGTGGAGGGCGAGGCGCGCCGCCGGGGCGACCGGGTGCTGGTGGCCGAGACGGTGAACCTCATCGGCAACGCCCTCTTCGAGAGCGGGCGGATGGAGGAGGCGCGCGCGCGCTACGAGGAGCTGCTGGAGTCCGCCTCGCAGTGGCACGACGAGGAGTACTCGGCGCGCGCCAGCAACAACCTGGGGATCATCGCCAACGTGCGCGGCCGGCGCGACCAGGCGCTGGTGAGCTACGAGCGGGCGCTGGCCGCGTACCAGCGGCTGGGGAACGTGCGCGGGCTGGCCGAGACGCACCACAACCTGGGGATCTCGTACCGCGACCTGGGCTTCGACCGCGAGGCCGACGCGCACTTCCGCCGGGCCATCGAGCTGGCCGAGGGGGCCGGGCTGCAGGACGTGATGGCGCTGGCGGAGACGGAGCGGGCGGGGCTGCGGGCGCGGGCGGGTGACGGGCAGCTGGCGGCGGAGATGGCGCGGCGGGCGCTGGAGCGCTTCCGCCGCATCGCGGACCCGACCGGGGCGGCGAGCGCCATCCGCTCGCTGGCGGCGGCCGCGCGGGTGGAGGGGCGCGACGACGACGCGGCGGGGCACCTGGACGAGGCGCTGCGCATCGCCGACGCGCACGCGGACGCGCTGATCCGCGCCGAGGTGCAGCGCGACCGGGGGCTCCTCCTGCGCGACCGCGGCGACACCGACGCGGCCCGCGCGGCGCTGGAGGACGCGGCGGCGCACTTCGAGAAGATCGGCGCGCTGGCCGAGGCCGCGGCCATGCGCAGCATCACCGCCGATTTCGAGTCCTGAAGAAGTCCTGAGTCCTGAGTCCTAAGTCCTGAGTAGTTTTGAACTTAGGACTTAGGACCATGCTGTTATCAGCGCGGCCCCGGCGAGGGCGGCGGCGGCCAGCGAGAGCCAGAAGAGCGGGCGCACCTTCAGCCGCCACTGCGCCTCGGCCGCCGCGGGGAGCGCCTCCACCCGCGCCCGCAGCGCGTCGTGCGCCTCCTCCAGCCGCCGCACCACCGTCGGGAGGGCCGCGGCCTGGTCCTCCACCTCCACCAGCCGGGTGGAGAGGGCGCGCACCTCCTCCTCCACCCCGTCCCTCCCGACGCCGGCCAGCCCGGCCAGCCCCGCGAGCCCCGGCGCCTCGCCGAAGAGCGACTGCTCCATCACCCGCCGCCCCGCCAGCACGTCCTCCATCGCCTGCACGAAGTGCCGCTGGGCGATGCGCTTCTCCGCGTCCGGCCCCGGCTCGGCGATGGCCATCTGCGCCGCCTTGAGCACGGCGTTCTTGATGTCGCCCCCGCTGGAGGGGTAGCGCTCCGAGAGCGCGGCGAAGTCCACGTCCTCCGCCAGCGGCGTCTTGCGGGCGTGGATCTGCACCCGCCAGATGCGCTCCCGCTCGTCGGCGCCCGGCATCTCGAAGAGGATGTGGTTGCGGATGCGCCGCTCGAACGCGGGGTCGAAGTTCGCGGCCAGGTTGGTGGCGAAGATCACCACCCCCGGGAACTCCTCCAGCTCGCGCAGCAGCACGTTGACCACGGCGTTGGCCTCGCGCTGGTAGCCGTGGTCCACCGAGGTGAAGCGCCGCCCGGCGATGGCGTCGGCCTCGTCGAAGAAGAGCACCGCATGGTCCTCGGCGGCGGCGGCGAAGACGGCGGAGACGTTCTTGGCGGTGGCGCCCGCCCACTGGCTCTCCAGCTCGGCGTAGCGCACCACCAGCAGCTTGCGCCCCAGGGCGTGGGCGATGGCCTCGGCGCAGATCGTCTTCCCCGTCCCCGGCGGCCCGGCGAAGTTGAAGGCCAGCCCCAGCCCCGAGTCGTGCCGCTCCCCCAGCCCCCACTCCCCGAAGAGCACGTCGTGCTTCTGGATCTGCACCAGCGCGTTGTCCAGCGCCCGCAGGGTGGAGGGCGGGAGGATGACGTCCGCGAAGGTGCGCCGCGGGGTGACGGACTCCACCAGCCGCCGCGTGACGCTGGGTCCGAAGAAGAGGTCGCGGAGCGGGTTCGACATCGACTGCCCGGTGCGAGAGTGCGAAAGTGCGAGAGTGCGAGAGTGCGTACGTACGAAGGGCTGCAAGAGCTTCGCCGTGCGCAGCGGTGGCGGAAGACGAGCGGGGATATTAGCTTGGGAGCGCTCGTTCCCGCTCGTCCCTCCGCCGTACCCCCGCCCCTGACCGGAGCACTCCCATGAAGTTCGACCGCGACAAGTTCTTCGACGCCTACCGCGCCCAGTTCGGCGCGATCAAGCAGAGCCAGGTGGACGGGCTCGACGCCCTCCTCTCCGCCGTGGAGGCGGACCCCGAGGTGGAGGACATCCGCTGGCTGGCGTACATGTTCGCCACGGTCAAGCACGAGTGCGCCGACACCTGGCGCCCGATCGAGGAGTACGGGAAGGGGAAGGGGCGGAAGTACGGCCAGCCGGTGACGGTGACCGACCCCGCCGGGGCCAAGTTCACCAACGCCTACTACGGCCGCGGCTACGTGCAGCTGACCTGGGACTACAACTACCGCAACATGGGCAACGCCCTGCAGAACCGGCTCCTCTACGAGCCCGCGCTGGCGCTGCAGGCGGACGTGGCCTACCGCATCATGTCGCTGGGGATGCGCCGCGGCTCGTTCACCGGGAAGAAGCTGGCGGACTACATCAACGACCGCGGCACCGACTACGTGAACGCCCGCAAGATCATCAACGGGCTCGACAAAGCGCAGACCATCGCCGGCTACGCGCGCTCGCTGGAGCAGATCCTGAAGGGGAGCGTGGTCGCCGCCGTGGCCGCGCCCGACGGGCAGCCCGCCGTGCCCGTCGTGCCGGCGGTGGACACCACGCCCGCGGGCGCCTGAGCGCTCAGGCCGGGGGGGTGCGGTCCGCCACCAGCACCCCCAGGCCGTTCTCCTCGGCGATCTCCAGCACGTAGTCCTCGTCGCGCTTGCGGAACCAGGGGAGCGCCAGCACGGGCACGGGCGCCAGCAGCTCCGTGAGCGTCTCCTGGTTGGTGCGCTCGGCGATGCCGCCCGGCTCGGGGCCCAGCGGGTTGAGCACCACGCCGCGCACCCTCAAGCCCGCGTCGTGCGCCGCCCGCACCGTCAGCAGGGTGTGGTTGATGGTCCCCAGCCGGTTCCCCGCCACCACCACCACGTCCAGCCCCCACCCCACGAAGAGCCCGTCGTAGGCCACGTCGCGGGTGAGCGGCACCAGCAGCCCGCCCGCGCCTTCCACCACCACCGCGTCGCGCCCCTCGGCCAGCGCGGCGAAGGCCGCGTCGAGCATGGCCAGGTCCACCGCCGACCCGCCGCGCGTCATGGCCACCCAGGGCGCCAGCGGCTCGGCGATGAGGATTGGGCGCACCTGCTCCAGCGGGTCGCCGCCGCCGGCGGCATCGCGCAGGCGCGCGGCGTCGCTGCGGGGGTCGTCGGGGCGCACCCCCGTCTCCACCGGCTTCATGGCGGCCACCCGCAGCCCCCGCCGGCGCAGCATGCGCACCAGCAGCGCGGAGACGAAGGTCTTCCCCACCCCGGTGTCCGTGCCGGTCACTCCCAGTCTGATCATCGCTCCCCTCCCCCGGCGGACCTGCCACTGATACGGTAGCTGCACAGAAAAAGCTGGCGCGCGCCGCGGAGGCGGATTATCATGCCTCCCATCGTCCATCATCCCCGGTTCCACCCCGGCTCGTCCCACCGAGCGCGCCCGGCAGTACCCGCAGGTCATCCGCCTCCCGGTAGTCCACGGGACACTCACGACAACGGCAAACCCGCCGAAAGACGGGGACGCAAAGCTACGAGGCTACCGCGGGACGCGTCCCGCCATGCCAGTCGAGCCGCCGAACGAGAGAACCGCCATGGCTCCACTTCCTGTCCGGTTCGCCCTCCGCACCGCCCCGGCGCTGCTCTGCGCCGCGGCGCTGGCCGCCCCCGCCGCGGGGCAGCAGGCCCAGGCGCCCGCCGTCTACGCAATGGCGTCCGCCCCGGCCGAGGCGACCGCTACGCCCGTCCGGGCGCCCACGCTCATCGTCCCCGTCGCCGGCGTGCGTCCCGAGGAGCTGCGCGACTCCTTCCGCCACGCCCGCTCCGGCGGCCGCGTGCACGACGCCATCGACATCCACGCCCCGCGGGGCACCCCGGTGCTGGCCACCGCCGACGGGGTGATCTTCCGGCTGCACTCGGGCCACCGCGGCGGGCTGGCCCTCTACCAGCTCGACGACGACGGCCGCACCCGCTACTACTACGCGCACCTGGACCGCTACGCCGCCGGCGTGCGCGCGGGGAGGCGGGTGCGGCAGGGCGAGGTGATCGGCTACGTGGGCGACACGGGGAACGCCGCGCCGGGCGACTACCACCTGCACTTCTCCATCGCCATCCTGAGCAGCCGCTCGCGCTGGTGGGAGGGACGCAACCTGAACCCGTACGACGTGCTCCGCGAGGCGGGCGCCGCGGCGCTGCCCCGGGTGGAGCCGGTGGTCCAGGTGCAGCAGTAGGGTCGGCATCGGAAAGGGAGCAGGCCGGGCCCCGCAGCGCGGGACCCGGCCTTTTTCGCGTCTCACCCGCCCAGGTGGCGGCGGAACCACTGCACGGTGGCGGGCCAGGCCGCGCGCGCGGCGGCGAGGTTGGCGCCGTTCTGCCCGTCCTGCTGGCGGAGGAAGCCGTGCCCCGCGCCGGGGTAGGTGTGGGGCTCGAAGGTCTTCCCCAGCGCCCGCATGGCGCTGTCCGCGGGGGGAACGGTGGCGTTCACCCGCGCGTCGTTCTCGCCGTAGAGCCCCAGCACGGGCGCGCGCACCGCCGCCAGCTCGTCCGCCCCCGGCGAGGTGCCGTAGTACACCACCGCCGCCCCCAGCCGCGGCATGCGCACCGCGTGCGCGAACGAGACCGACCCGCCCCAGCAGAAGCCCACGATCCCGTAGCGCCGCACCGCCGCGGGGCGCGACATGCCGTACTCCGCCACCGCGCGCAGGTGCCGGTGCACGACGTCCGGGTCGAGCGAGCGGATGACGGCGCGCGCCGAGTCGGGGTTGGGCGCGCCGTCCGGGCCGGCGGGCACGCTCCGCATGGTAAGCAGGTCGGGGGCGATGGCGATGAAGCCGTCCGCCGCCAGCTGGTCCGCCACGGCGCGAATCCAGTTGCTCACGCCGAAGATCTCGTGCACCACGATCACCACCGGGGCACGGTCGCGCCGCTCCGGGTAGACCACCCAGGCGCGCACGCTGTCGGCGCCGCCGTCCACGCTCACCATGGCCCACTCGCCGTGGCGCGGCGAGGCGGACGGGCCGCCGCTGTCCGGCTGCGCGCTCGAAGCCCCGCCGCCGGAGGCACCGCAGCCGAACGCGGCG
>DASUNK010000416.1:0-5111 GCA_036277195.1 Longimicrobiaceae bacterium
CGCTGCCGCAGCTCTGGACGGCGCACCTCAACGCGCGCATGGACGAAGCCGAGCACGCGCTCGGCCGCCTGGGGACCCAGGCCGATCCCTTCCTCGACTTCCTGCTGCGCCAGTTCGCCGAGAAGGTGCTCTTCTACGCCGCCGAGGGGCGCGAGGGGGTGAGCCTCCTCTACCAGGCGTGGACGGCGGCGGGGCTGGCGCGCGAGGGGTACGAGGGGCGGATCACCCTCTGGGAGGGCGAAAACCCGGCCGACGAGCTGCGGCTCTCCGACGGGAAGGTGCCGCCGGAGATGGTGCCCGCCATGCTCGCCTCGGCGCGCGCCGCCGAGGAGCCGCTGCTGGAGCGCTACACCCACCTGGACTCCCTGCACTACCTGCTGGTGACCCCCCTTCCCGGCGGGCGCACCGTCTCGGTCGCCGTGCCGCCGCGCCGCTACCTGGGGCGCTCCACCGCGCTGGCCGGGCTGCTGGACCCGCCGGGCGCGCACCGGGCGGAGGGGGAAGCGACCTCGCTCTCGCTGGTGGCCGGCAGCGCGACCCCCGTCCCCGCGCCCGACTCGCTGCGCTGGGTGCCGGCGGCCGGGGGGTGGCGCACCGAGGCGGCGGTGCGCTTCCCCAGCGGGCCGATGCACGCGCACCTGCTGGTGCCCACCCCCTCGCGCTTCATCCTGCTGGCGCGCGGGCTCCTGGCGCAGGTGTGGGTGCTGGCCGCCTTCACCGTGCTCTGGGCGCTGGCGCGCACCCTCTGCGGCGAGCCGCTGGGGCTGGCCTCGGCGCAGTGGGGCTGGGTGTGGAGCTTCCGCGGGCGGCTCACCCTGGCCCTCTTCGCCTTCTTCCTCCTGCCGATGGCGGCCTTCGCCGTCACCGCCTACCGCGCCCTCTCGCGCGAGGTGGTGCGCACCGCCGGCGCCGTGGCCGACCGCGCCCTGGAGCAGGCCGCGGTGGAGTGGCAGTACCTCACCATCCCCGAGCTGGCGCGGCACATGGGGGCGGAGCTCCTCCTCTACCACCAGGCGGTGCTGGCCGAGGCGGCCTTCGACGAGGTGATCGAGCTGGGGGTGTACCACGCCTGGCTCCCGCCGCCGGTGTACCTGGCCTTCACCGTGGGCGAGAGCGTGGTGGAGCACGAGGAGCGGCGCCTGGCGGGGCAGGAGTACCTGCTGGCCTACCGCCGCGTGGGCGAGGCCGACGTGCTGGCCGCCCCCACCCCGCTGGCGGCGGGCGAGATCGCCCGGCGGCAGGGCGAGCTGGCCGACGTGGTGCTGCTGGCGGTGCTGCTCGGCGGGGCGCTCTCGGTGGTGCTCTCGCTGGGGGTGGGGCGCGCCTTCTCGCGGCCGATCGAGGACATGAGCACCGCCGCCGCCGCGGTGGGCGGAGGCGACCGCAGCGTGCACCTCCCCGAGCGCCGGCGCGACGAGTTCGGCGGGCTCTTCCGCTCCTTCAACGAGATGGTGCGGCGCCTGGGCGAGGCCGAGGGGGAGCTGATCGGGGAGAAGGAGCGCACCGAGGCCATCGTGGCCGAGGCGGGGACCGGGGTGGTGGCGCTCGACCAGGGCGGCCGGGTGGCGCTCATCAACCCCCGCGCCTGCCAGATCCTGGGGACCGAGGTCGAGGCCGGCGCGGCGCTCCCCGAGGACCTTCCCCTCCCGGCGGCGGTGGCGGCGACGGTGCGCGGGTTCCTGGCCTCCGGCGCGCGCGAGTGGACGGAGGAGCGCGAGGTGGAGGACCGGGTGGTGCGGCTGCGGCTGCGCCGCCTCCCCGCGGAGGAGAGCGGGCGCGGGGCGGTGCTGGTGCTGGAGGACGTCACCAGCGAGCTGCACTCCGCGCGGGTGCTGGCCTGGGGCGAGATGGCGCGCCAGGTGGCGCACGAGATCAAGAATCCCCTCACTCCCATGAAGCTGGCGGTGCAGCACGTGCGCCGGGCCTTCGCGGACGGGCGGGCGGACTTCGGGAGCATCCTGGACCGCAACGTGGAGTCGGTGCTGGCCGAGATCGACCGGCTGGGCGAGATCGCGCGGGCGTTCTCGCGCTTCGGCTCGCCGGCCGAGGCGGCGGCGGGGGCCGAGCCGCTGGAGCCGGTGGCGGTGGCGCGCGTGGCCGAGGAGACGCTGGCGCTCTACCGCGGCGGGCAGGACGGCATCGGCTACCGGGTGGCGGTCGACGCGGGGACGCCGCCGGTGCGGTCGCGCGCGGGGGAGCTGAAGGAGGTGCTGGTGAACCTGCTGGAGAACGCGCGCGCCGCGCTCGACGGGAGCGGCGAGGTGCGGATCGAGGTGGGGCCGGCGGGGGGCGGCGAGTGGGTGCGGGTGGACGTGGCGGACACGGGGGAGGGGATCTCGCCCGAGGCGCTGCCGCGGATCTTCGAGCCGCGCTTCTCCACGCGCACCAGCGGCACCGGTCTGGGGCTGGCGATCGTGCGGCGGCTGGTGGAGTCGTGGGGCGGCGAGGTGACGGTGGACTCCGCCCCGGGTGAGGGTACCACCGTGCACCTCCGCCTCCGCGCCGCGGACGGCGGCCCGCCCGGCGAATGAATCGCCTGGATTAACCCTCGTCTACGACCGTGTAGGGGCGCGATTCATCGCGATTCATCGCGCCCGCCGCTCGGCTGCCACGCGCTCGGGAGTCCACATCTCCTCCACCACCAGCCTCTCGTCGATCTCCTGCGGGTACAATGCGTAGTAGCTCAGTGCCGTATGCAGCTGCACCTCGGAAAGCTCCGGATACGCCTGGACCAGCGTGGGCCAGGACTCGCCGCCCTCCCTCCACGTCGCGACGATCTCCCACACCTCCAATCCGCAGGACGCGACTGCCGCCCGCCGCCCATCGCGCCCCTCCACGAACACGATCCCGGGCGCGCGGCTCATCCGCAGCGTCTCTTCCTGTGGCGAGAGTACACCTGACGACGGCATGGCCAACCTCCATTGGCTCAGAGATGGGCCTGAACGGTAATACCGTGTTGCACGGGGCGGAAGTGAAGGTTCACCCGGCCGCCTCGCGCAGCACCGCGGCCAGGGCGGCCACGTCTTCGGGGGTGTTGTAGACGTTGGGGGAGACGCGCACCGCGTCGCCGCGGAGGGAGACCCACACGTTCCGCTCGCGCAGCCGCCGCTGCAGCCGCGACAGCTCCACCCGCGCCGGCACCCGAATCCCGAACAGGTGCGCGCCGCGCCACGGCTCGTCCTCCACCGCGTACCCGAGCGACTTCGCCTCCGCCAGCAGCTCGCGCGTCAGCGCACGGCAGTACGCCTGCACGTTCTCCTGCCCCCACCCGATCAGCAGCTCCAGCGCCGCGATCAGCATCGGCATCAGCGCGAAGTTGCTGCGCTCGCCCACGTCGTAGCGGGCGGCGCCGGGCTGGTACTCGTCCTGGTAGTCCACCAGTCCCGCGAAGTCCTCGCTCTCGCGCCGCCCGAGCCAGGTCTCCTCCAGCGGCACGCCGCCGTCGAAGCGCGGGCCGTACCAGGCCAGCCCCAGCGAGTAGGGGCCGAGCAGCCACTTGTACGAGGCAACGACGAGCGCGTCGGGGCGGATGCGCTCCAGGTCGAAGGGGAAGGCGCCCACCGACTGGGTGCCGTCCACCACCAGCGCCGCCCCCACCTCGCGCGCCCGCGCGCCGATGCGCTCCAGGTCGAAGAAGGTGCCGTCCGCCCAGTGCACGTGCGGCAGGGCCACGATGGCGGTGCGCGCGTCGATGGCCTCCAGCAGCCGCGCGTTCCACCCCTCGCCGCGCCGCTCGGCGCCCTCCGGCGGGGCCACGCTGCGCAGCTCCGCCCCGGCCTCGGCGCAGAGCCGCCGCCACGGATAGACGTTGCTGGGGAACTGCGCCCGCGCCGTCACCACGTTCTGCCCGCGCGCCAGCGGCAGGTTGCGCGCGGCGGTGGAGAGGCCGTACGACGCTCCGGGGATGACGGCCACGCGCAGCGGGTCCGGCGCGCCCACCAGCCGGGCGAAGAGCTCGCGGGCGCGGTCGGCATCGGAGAAGAAGTCCCGCGCGGTGATGCGCGTGGGATCGCGCTTGCGGCGCACGCCCTCGATCCCGGCCTCTTCCACCGGCTTCGGGATGGGCCCCATGTAGGCGCAGTTGAGGTAGTGCACGCCCGCGGGGAGCGAGAAGAGATCGCGCTGGCAGTCGAGCATCGGGACCAGGGGTGGGGGAGATGGATGGCAGCGGGGAAGAGAGCGCATCACGCGCCGCCGGGCAACCGCCGTCGCTTGCGCTGCGGACGAGCCGGGCGCGATTCTGATCCATCGCCGCGGGCGATTCCCATCATCCCCCTGTGATTCGAAGCAGATGCCGGACGGTTTTCCGGAGATTAGGGTCGACGCGCAGGTCCACGAGGTGGGGCCCGGGCTGGTGCTCGGGTGCGTGCGCGCGGCGGTGGTCACGGAGCCGGGGAGCGCGGCGCTGTGGGCGGCGATGAACACGGCGGGGGAGCGTGCGGCCGCCGCCGTGGCCGAGCCGGCGTCGCACCCCGCCATCGCCGCGCTGCGCGACCTGTACCGGCGGCTGGGGAAGGAGCCCTCGCGCTACCGCGGCTCGCCGGAGGCGCTGCTGCGCCGGGTGAAGGCGGGGAAGGGGCTCTACCGCATCCACAACGTGGTGGACGTCATCAACCTGGTCTCGCTGGAGACGCTGCTCCCGATCGGGCTGTACGACTTGGCGCGGGTGCGGCCGCCGGTGGTGTTCCGGCGCGGCGGGGAGGGGGAGAGCTACGACGGCATCGGCAAGGAGCGGCTGAACCTGGAGGGTCTCCCGGTGCTGGCGGACGCGGAGGGCCCGTTCGGCAGCCCCACCAGCGACTCGCAGCGGACGATGATCACCCCCGCCGCGCGCGACATCCTGGCCGTGGTCTTCGGGGTGACGGGCCGCGCGGAGCTGGAGCCGGCCGCCGGGCTCCTGGCCGGGCACCTCCGCCGCCACGCGTCGGCGCAGGGAGTGGAGGTCCGCTTCGTGGAGTGAGGGCAGATCCCACCCAGCGGTTGAAACAAATACGCGAAGTCGGCCTGCGCCGACTGCTCGCCGGCCTTGCGAGCGCTCCGGCGGCACACGGGCGGGGCAGGCGCGGAACCGTCCGCCACGCGCCCGAAATCTCCCTCCCCCGGAACGGGGG
>DASUNK010000417.1:0-6741 GCA_036277195.1 Longimicrobiaceae bacterium
GCCCTCGGCGCGCAGCCGCCGCGCCAGCGGGAACGATGCCTCGTCCCGCATCACCAGCTGGCCGCGCTTGCCCCCGGCGAACGCCGGCGAGAGGAGGAAGAGCCGGGAAGTAGACATGGTGAACACCCGGAACAGCAAGGAGCTTGCCCGGGGCACGGCTTGCGCCCGGGGCGTCCGTGCCTCATGTTGTCCGCTCCTGGGGCAGCCGCGCCCCAACCCCCTTCTCCGCCCCAATCCGCATCCATTTGTCCCGCAACGCCTTGCACCGGACCGAAACGGATGCCGTCCACGGCGTGCGGCATGCAGGGGGACCGCCCGTCCGCAGCCGGCGCGGGCGGAAGATCCGCCGGCGGCGCGCGGGACGTAGAGTACCCGATTTCGAGCCTTCCCATCCCGGAGGAGAGACGACGATGAACAAGCTGAACGCCACGGTCGCGGTCGGCGGCCTGCTGCTGGTGGTGGGCTCCGGCGCGTACGCCCGGAGCCGCCCCGCGCAGCCCACGGCGGCCGATCCCAACGTGGTGACCATCGTGGCGACCGAGTTCACCTTCGAGGCGCCCGACGAGATCCCCGCCGGCCTCACCACCTTCAAGCTGGTGAACCGCGGCCAGCACCTGCACCACGTGCAGCTGGTGAAGCTGGAGGACGGCAAGACCGCGGCGGACTACATCACCGCGCTGCAGGCGCACGGCCCGCCCCCGTCCTGGGCCCGCGAGGTGGGCGGCCCCAACGCGCCCGACCCGATGGGCGGCGAGGCGAACGCCACCTCCGTGCTGGAGCCGGGCGACTACCTGCTCCTCTGCTTCGTGGACATGCCGGACGGCGTGCCGCACTTCGTGAAGGGGATGATCCGCCCGCTCCGGGTCACCGGCGCGGCGGCCCCGCCCGCGGCCGAGCCCACGGCGGACGTGCGCATGCGGCTGGACGACTACAAGTTCGAGCTCTCCGGGCCGATCGCGGCCGGCACGCGCACCATCCGGGTGGAGAACGGGGCCGCGCAGCCGCACGAGGTGGAGCTCATCCGCCTGGCGCCGGGAAAGACGGCCGCGGACCTGATGGCGTGGATGCAGAACATGCAGGGCCCGCCCCCGGCGAGCGCCATCGGCGGCATCGCGGGGATGGCCTCGGGCGAGCACGCGTACTTCACCGCGGACTTCACCCCGGGCGACTACGTGCTGATCTGCTTCATCCCCGACCACAAGGACGGCAAGCCGCACTTCATGCACGGGATGATGCAGACCATCCGCGTGGAGTAGCGGGACCGTACGCGGATCACACGGGGCCCGGCGCCGCTCGCGACGCCGGGCCTTTCGTCATCGCTTTCGGCGGGGTAGCGTAGAGGGCCGGCACCGCCCCCGAACCCCGAGGCGAACGATGGGCGTCGAAACCCGCTCCTTCCCCAACCGCTCGGCCGACCTGGACCGGGTCGCCGCGTCCCTGGCCGACTGGCTGCGCCGCGAGCGCGGCTTCCAGGTGAAGCTCGACACGCCGATCGAGGGCGGCCGCCTGCTCAAGCTGGAGAAGAGCGACTTCGGCGGGCACTTCACCGGGCTGGTGTACACGCTGGAGATCACCCTGCAGCGGCACGACGGCACGGTGCAGGTGCGGGTGGACGACGGCGACCTCCGCAACCAGATCCTGGCGCTCGGGCTCCCCATCTTCCTCCCCATCCTCTGGCCGCTCTTCCTCTCCGCCGGCTACGGGTGGATCCGCAAGGGCGAGATCCGCGGCGACGTCATCGGGATGGCGGCGGGGCTGCTGCGCACAGCGGAGTAGGCCCACCGTCGCGAAAGCGGCGCTTCGGACGTTTATCCTGCGTCCGGCGGCTCGATCGCTGCCCGCACCATACACACCAGAGCCGAAACTCCCCATGCGACTCTTCCGCACCCGGGCCGCCGCGGCGGCCTGCGCCGCGCTCCTGCTCGCGGCCTGCGACAACGATCCGCTCCTCCCCGGCGAGGGGGTGCTCGCCTTCCGCTACTCCGGCGCGCGCGAGGGCCGGTACGTCATCCGCGGCACGCCCACCGGCGGCCGCAGCGAGTACGCCACCGCGCACGTCGGCGCCAACGGCACCACCACCATCCAGGCCTTCAGCTCCACCGAGGGCGTCCGCGGCGACTTCGTCGTGCTGGTGGTGCGCGGGCTGACCACCCCGGGCGAGGTCTCCGCCTGCGGCAACGTGCAGGTCGAGCCCTGCTTCGCCGGGCACGTCACCTTCGACGCGGACCCTTCCGTCGAGCAGCCGACCGCCAATACGGTGCTGGTGGCGAACACCTTCCTCTTCACCTCCGGGGAGGTGACGTTCACGCGGTCGCCGGCGAGCGGCCGCGTGGAGGGGCGCTTCTCCGGGCGGGCGCGCAACGCGACGGGCGCGGAGATCACCATCCGCGACGGGGCCTTCGCCGTCGTCGTCCCGGAGCTGCTCCCCGCCTAGCGCGCCCCAGGGAGCCCCGCGTTGTAGATTGAGCCGGCGCCGCGTCCTTCCGCGGCGCCGGCTCAACTCTTTCACGGGATGGCGAGATGGCGCGCAGCGCGGGAATCCGCACCCAGCCCCCACGCGGGGCCACGGTGGTGGTGGCACTGGTGCTCTGGCTGGCGGGCGCGGCGGAGATGCTGGCGGGGGTGGAGCTCCCCTACGACGCAGGGAGGTGGGCGCTGCTCCTCTGCGGCGCCCTCCTCATCCTGGGCTCGCTCATCCGCGGGCTCTGAGGCGGCGAGGGGCTCAGTGCCCCTCGTCGCCGATCGGGGCGCCCGGGGGCGCGGCGGGCGGAGCGCGGCGCTCGCGCGGCTCCCAGTCGCGCTCCAGGAAGCGGGTGATGTCGGCCGCCAGCAGGCGCAGGTGCGCGCTCTCGGCGTCGCGCGGGGCGGGCGTGGTCCGCGCCCGGTCGCGCACGCGCTCCAGGTGCAGCGAGGCCAGCGCCCGCACCTGCGGCATCTCCGCGTCGGCCGCCAGCCCCATCAGCCGCTCCACCAGCACCCGCTGCACCGTCCGCCCGATCTCGTCGCGGTAGCGGTCCTGCTCGCGCGCGCGGAACACCGCCGCCACCGTGCGCGACAGCACCTCGTTCAGCCCCGGCCCCCCCGCCAGCGCCTCCTGCTCCACCAGCCAGGCGGCGCGCCGCGCGTCCAGCAGCAGCCCCAGCGTCAGGTCGGCCGCCGCCGCGGCGGGCGAGACGGCGTCGAAGGGCAATCCCGTCCAGCGGTTGAAGAGCTCGCGGTGCGCGTCGTAGGTGTAGGGGCGCGGCGGGATCTTCTCCAGCAGGGCCACGGGGAGCGCCAGCTCGTCCGGCTCCAGGGTGGCGAGGAGCGCGTCCAGCGCCTGCCGCTGGTCCGCCGCGGGGACGGGCTGCAGCGGCTCCTCGCCGTCGCCGCGCAGGGCGTAGGTGTAGCGCATGCCCCCCACCAGCTTCACCGCCGCCTCCACCTGGTAGCGGTGGTGCAGGTAGAGGGGCACCAGCGTCTCCTCCAGCGTGGCCAGCGGCGCGCCGGCGCGGATGGCGCGCTCGCCGAAGCGGGCCAGCGCCGCGCGGCGCACCCGCAGCACCCGGCGCAGCTCGGCGGCGGCGTCGGTGCCGTTGTCCCACAGGTGCGCCTGCGGGTGCACGCCGGCGGTGGGGCGGGCGTCCTGGTCCGTCAGGAAGGTGATCCCCCGCGCCCGCGCCTCGGCCAGGATGCGGTCCAGCGCCGCGCGCTCGTCGGCGCCGGCGGGAAGGTCGGCGTATCCCCAGGTGATGGCCACCCGGTCCCACTCGCCGATCCCCTCGCGGTAAGCGTCGGAGAGGTCCACCCGCCCGTCGGCGGTGAGGCGCGCCACGGGGTGGGGATAGTCCATCACCGAGGCCCGCCCCTGCGCGCTCGCCACGTAGTTGTGCGCCAGCCCCAGCGTGTGCCCCACCTCGTGCGCCGCCAGCTGGCGGATGCGCGCCAGCGCCATCGCCGCCAGCTCCGGCGGCGTCTCCGTCCCTGTCTCGTAGGGCGAGAGCAGCCCCTCGGCGATGAGGTAGTCCTGCCGCACCCGCAGCGAGCCCAGGGTGACGTGCCCCTTGATGATCTCGCCGGTGCGCGGGTCCATCACCGAGGCGCCGTAGCTCCAGCCGCGGGTGAAGCGGTGCACCCACTGGATGACGTTGTAGCGTACGTCCATCGGGTCCGCGCCCTCGGGGAGGAGCTCCACCCGGAAGGCGTTGCGGTAGCCCGCGGCCTCGAACGCCTGGTTCCACCAGCGCGCCCCCTCCAGCAGGGCGGTGCGGATCGGCTCGGGGGCGCCGCGGTCCAGGTAGTAGACGATCGGCTCCACCGGCTCGCCCGAGGCGTCGCGGCGGCGCAGCCGGTGGCGGGCGATGAAGCGCCGGGTGACGGGCTCGGAGATCGGCACCGCGAAGTCGCGGTACTCGATCCCGAAGTAGCCGGCGCGCGGGTCGCTGCGGCGGGGCACGTACCCCGGCTCGGGGAGGGCCACGAAGGAGTGGCGCTGGCGCACGGTGACGGCCTCGGGGGTGGGCGCCACGTCGCGCAGCCACGCCCCCGGGTTGTCGCCGGTGAAGGTGAGGGTGACCTCGAGCTCGGTGTTGCGGGGGAAGGCCCTGGTGCGCGGCAGGTAGGGCGCGCTGCGCGAGGCGTCGAGCCGGAAGTCGCCCTGGCGGGTGCGGCGGAGGGTGGGGACCACGCCGTGCGCGTCGCGCAGGGCGAAGTCGGTGGCGTCCACCAGCACGCGCCCCTCCGTCTCGGCCTCCACCTTGAAGCCCCAGAGCACGGACTGGGCGAACGCCTCTTCCACCGCGCGCCGCTCGTCGGGGTTGTCGCTCCCCGCGCGGAAGGCATAATTGGGCTGCACCATCAGCACGCGCGGCCCGGTGCGCTCGAAGCGGACGATGCGCTCGCCGCCGAGCTGGCCGCGGTCCAGGCCGATGTCGTTGGAGCCCACGCCGGCGGGGAGGGAGACCACGTAGATCATCTCCTCCCCCAGCCGGGGAAGCTCCAGCCACACCTTGCCGGCGGCGGCGTCCCAGTAGAGGGGGAGGAAGCCGTCCTGCCGCTCCATGCCGCGCGTCTTCTCGGCGATGGAGGGGAGCGATCCCTGGGCGAGGGCGGGTGGGGCGGCCAGGGCCAGGGCGAGGGCCAGGGCCGCCGGCGGGAGAGCCCGGCGGTGCTGCATGGCGGTTCTTCCGGGAGGGCGCGAACGGGTGGATGGGGAACGCCCACAACGTAGGCTGCCCCGCGCGCCTGAACAAGCCGAAGGAGAAGCGCCGCCGGACCCGAGGGTCCGACGGCGCTTTTTGTCTGCCGCAACCCGGCGCGATGCCGCCGGTTGGGAGATAGCTCGCCGTTGTGCCGGTCAGGCACCCACGCGGCGATCGCTTGCCCGTGCCGGGTCGCTTGCAGCGCTACGCTTGGACAAGGGATCACCTCCTTTCACAGGGTGGAACATAGGGCACACCCGCCGCCTGCCTCGCGCGGCGGGGACCGCCAAAGATACATCATTCCGGCGATCTTTCAAGAGGGCCCCCTCCCCCCGACCCCCTCCCCCAAACAACCCTGGGGGAGGGGGAGAAGGAGTGCGAACCCATGCACTTTCGCACTTTCGCACTTTCGCACGTTCGCACTTTCGCACTTCGCACTTCGCACTTCGCACTTCGCACTCGTCAACGCGTCGTGGTCTTTCCGGTGGGCGCCAGGATCTCGCCCGAGTAGTAGCGCGACTCCGCCGAGGCCAGGAAGACGTAGCTGGTGGCGATCTCCACCGGCTGCGCCGGGCGCTCCCAGAAGGTGTCCTTGCCGAAGTCCGCCAGGTCCTCCTGCGGGAAGGTGGCGGGGATGAGCGGCGTCCACACCGGCCCCGGCGCCACGCAGTTCACCCGGATGCCGCGGTCCTTCAGGCTCTCCGCCAGCGAGCGGGTGAAGTTGTGGATGGCGCCCTTGGTGGCCGCGTAGTCGATGAGCCCCGCGTGCCCCTCCAGCCCCGTCACCGACCCGGTGTTGAGGATGCACGCGCCCGCGCCCAGGTGCGGCAGCGCCGCCTTCACCATGTGGAAGTAGCCGAAGATGTTGGTGCGGAACGTCCGCTCCAGCTGCTCGTCGGTGATCTCCTCGAACTTCTTCCGCACCATCTGGTACGCGGCGTTGTTCACCAGCACGTCCAGCCGCCCCAGCTCGCGCACCGTCCGCTCCACGAAGCCGCGGCACTGCTCCGGCTCCTGCACGTCGAAGGGGTGGATGAGGCCCCGCCGCCCGGCTTCCTCGATCCAGCGCAGCGTCTCGCGGGCGTCCTCCTCCTCCTTCGCGTCCAGGTAGCCCCCGGCCACGTCCGCGCCCTCGCGCGCGAAGGCGATGGCCACCGCCCGCCCGATGCCGCTGTCGCCGCCGGTGATCAGCGCCACCAGCCCCTCCAGCTTCCCCGAGCCCCGGTAGCTCCGCTCGCCGTGGTCCGCCTGCGGCTTCAGCGGCGCCTCCACGCCCGGGAAGTCCTGGGTGGGGGCGTCCTTCGCGACGGTGGGTCCGTGCTTCGGGTTGCGGTCGTCGAGCATGGCGGCGGCTCCGTGGCTGGGGGACGGAGGGCGCATTGCACGCCCCGTTCCGCCGCCGGAGCAGGCGGAGGTTGCCGTGCCGGCCTCGCCAAAGTCTTTTTGAGGGCCAACCAGGGGGGAGGAGATGCGGAAGGAGAACGCGGGGTGGGTGCTGCTGGCGCTCGCGCTGGCGGTGGAGGGGGCGCTGATCGCGTTCCCCCTCCTCCCGCGGGGCTGG
>DASUNK010000418.1:0-8598 GCA_036277195.1 Longimicrobiaceae bacterium
GGTCGAACACCACGCGGGTGACGCCCGCCTCGCGGGCGCGCTCGGCCAGGGCCTTCCCGGCGGCGCGGCTCGCCTCGGGCTTGGTCAGCTCGCCGCGCCGGGCGCGCAGCTCCGCCGAGTTGGTGGACAGCCCCGCCAGGGTGCGGCCCTGCACGTCGTCGACCACCTGGCCCTCCAGGTGGTTGAGCGAGCGGTACACGACCAGGCGCGGCCGCTCGGCCGTGCCCGTCACCTTGGCGCGGACGCGGCGGTGGCGCCGCTCGCGCCGGTCCTGGCGCGTCCTGATCCGCAGTCTCTTGGCCATTCTTCCTCGTTGTCGACTATGCGATGACCCGCGGGGTGCAGGGGGGCGCGGGGCGGCTTACTTGCCGCCCGCCTTCCCCGCCTTGCGGCGGATCACCTCGCCCTGGTACTTGACGCCCTTGCCCTTGTACGGCTCGGGCGGACGGAGCGACCGGATCTCGGCCGCCACCTGGCCCACGACCTCCTTGTCGGTGCCGCTGACCTCCACCGTGGTGGGGTTCACCGCGCGCAGGGTGATCCCCGGCGGGGCCTTGTAGTCGATCGGGTGCGAGTACCCCAGCGCGAGCGTCAGCCCGAAGGGCTTGGTCTCGGCGCGGTACCCCACGCCCACGATCTCCAGCGTCTTGGTGAAGCCGGTGGTGACGCCCTCGATCATGTTGGCCACCAGCGTCCGGCTGAGGCCGTGGAGGGCGCGGTGCTCGGGGTTGTCCGAGGGGCGCTCCACCACGATCTCGCCGTCCTGGCGGCGGACGATGACGTCCCGGTGCAGGGTGCGCGAGAGCTCCCCCTTGGGGCCCTTCACCCGCACGCTGCTCCCGTCGATCTGCACGTCCACCCCGGCGGGGACGGCGATGGGCTTCCTGCCGATGCGCGACATCTTCCGGTTCTCCTTCCGTTACCAGACGATGGCGAGCAGCTCGCCGCCCACCTTGGCCGCGCGGGCCTGGCGGTCGGTCATCACCCCTCGCGAGGTGGAGAGCAGGGCCATGCCGAGCCCGTTGCGCACGCGGGGGATCTCCTCCACCCCCACGTACTGCCGCAGGCCGGGCTTGGAGACGCGCCGCAGCTCGCGGATGACGGGCTTGTCCTGGTGGTACTTGAGGTACAGGCGCAGGACGCCGAACTTGCCGTCGTCGAGCAGCTTGTAGTCGTGGATGTAGTGGTTTTCCTTGAGAAGACGGGCGATCTCCGTCTTCAGCCTGGAGACCGGCATGTCCACCCGGCGCTGCCGCGCCATCTGCGCGTTGCGGATGCGGGTGAGCATGTCGGCGATGGGGTCCGTCACCATGCCTGGGTCTCTCCTCTAGTATCCGGGCGCCCGCCCGGACTTGAAGGAAGGTGGATGATCAATGGAAGTCCTGAGTCCTGAGTCCTAAGTAGTTCAGGACTCAGGACTTAGGACTTAGGACTCCCCTACCAGCTCGCCTTGCGCACCCCGGGGATCTCCCCGGCGAGCGCCATCTGCCGGAAGCAGATGCGGCAGAGCCCGAACTTGCGCAGGAAGCCGCGCGGCCGGCCGCAGCGGTTGCACCGGTTGTGCACCCGCACGCCGAACTTCGGCTTCCGCTTGCTCTTCTCGATCAGCGCCTTGCGTGCCATTCGCTTCTGCCTGAAGTGGTGTCGTCAGCCTGCCGCTACGCCGCCTGCCCCACCTGCACCGGGGCCTCGCCCCGGAAGGGCATCCCCAGCTCGCGTAGCAGCGCCAGCGCCTGATCGTCCCGCGGGGTGGAGGTCACGAAGGTGATGTCCATCCCGTGGATCTTCTCGACCTTGTCGTAGTCGATCTCCGGGAAGATCAGCTGCTCCCGGATCCCCATGGTGTAGTTCCCGCGCCCGTCGAAGGAGCGGGTAGGGACGCCGCGGAAGTCGCGGATGCGCGGCATGGCCACGTTCACCAGCCGGTCGAGGAACTCCCACATGCGCTCGCGGCGCAGCGTCACCGAGGCGCCGATCGGCACCCCCTGGCGGAGGGAGAAGTTGGAGATGGCCTTCTTGGCCCGGTTCACCAGCGCCTTCTGCCCGGTGATCAGGCTGAGCTCGGCCACCACGGCCTCGAGCAGCTTGGGGTTCTTGGGCGCCTCGCCCACCCCCACGTTGACGGTGATCTTCTCCAGCCGCGGGATCTGCATGGCGCTGGTGAAGCCGAACTCCTGCTGGAGCTTCGCCTTCACCGTCTCCTCGTAGTAGCGCTGCAGGCGGGGCTTCTGCTCGGGCTTCCCCGGCCGCACCCCGGTGGGCGCGGCGGACGCCGCTGCCTCGCCCTTCGGCTTCTTCTCCTGCTTGGGCTGCTGCTGGGGCTTCTGCGGCTGCTTCCCGCCCTTCCCGCCCTTCTGCTGCTCCTTGGCCATGTTCCTCTCCGTTCCGTATCCCCCGCGCGGCCCCGTCGGGGGCCCGGGAGGGCGGTCACGCGTTCAAGGGGTCGGGCTCCGCCGCCGCGGCGGAGCCTGCTGTATACGCCGCACCGGCCGCGAGGTTCGCGCGGCCGGCCGGGCTCACGCCCGCGGGAGCGGCTTCCCGGACCTGACCGAGAAGCGCTGCTTCCGCCCGGCCTCGTCCACCCCCGAGCGCACCCGGGTGGGCTCGCCGGTGACGGGGTCGATCAGCATGACGTTGGAGGCGTGGATCGGCGCCTCGAAGGAGACGATCCCGCCCTCGGGCTCGGCCTGCGTGGGCTTGCGGTGCCGCTTGCGCAGGTTCACCCCCTGCACCACCACGCGGCTCTTCTCCGGCTCCACGCGGATGACGGTGCCTTCCTTCCCCTTGTGGTTGCCGGAGATGACCTTCACCCGGTCACCGCGGCGGATCTTCATCCCGGCCATCAGATCACCTCCGGGGCCAGCGAGACGATCTTCATGTAGCGCTTGTCGCGCAGCTCGCGCCCCACCGGCCCGAAGATGCGGGTGGCGCGGGGCTCGCCGGCGTCGTTGATGATGACGGCGGCGTTCTCGTCGAAGCGGATGTAGCTGCCGTCCTTGCGCCGCACCTCCTTGGTGGTGCGCACCACGACGGCCTTGGCCACGTCGCCCTTCTTCACCGTGCCGTCGGGGAGGGCGTCCTTGATGGCGACGATGATCTGGTCGCCGATCGAGGCGTAGCGCCGCTTGCTCCCGCCCAGCACGCGGATGACCAGCGCCCGCTTGGCGCCGGAGTTGTCCGCGATGCGGACCATCGATTCCTGCTGCAGCATGGCTCGCTTCCTCTCTCTAGCGGGCGCGCTCGATGAGCTCGGACACCCGCCAGCGCTTCAGCTTGCTGAGCGGCCGCGTCTCGGTGATCCGCACCACGTCGCCCACGTGGTACTCGTTGTTCTCGTCGTGCGCGTGGTACTTCTTGGTGCGCGTCACCTGCTTGCCGTAGAGCGGGTGGCTGAGGCGGCGCTCCACCTTGACCACCACCGTCTTGTCCATCTTGTCGGACACCACGGTGCCCACGCGCGTCTTGCGCGCGTTGCGCTCCTGCTGCTCGTCGGTCTCCACGCTCGTCCTCTTCTCGGGGCTCACCGGCCACCTCCCTGCGCCTGCCGTTCACGCTCGCCCTGCACCGTCTTCAGCCGCGCGATGTCGCGGCGGAGGTTGCGGAGGAGCATCGGGTTCTCCAGCTGCTGCGTGGCCGAGCGGAAGCGCAGCCGGAAGCGCTCCTCCTCGAGCTGCTCGATGCGCTCGGCGAGCTCCTGGTCGGTCAGCTCGCGCAGGGTGGGCGCGTCGGCGTGGCGCTTGCGCGCTCCGTCGCGGCTCATCCCTCACCTCCCGCGGCGGCGGCGGCCGCGTCGTGCTGGGCCCCGCGGGCGCGCTCGACGATCTTGCACTTGACCGGGAGCTTGGCCGAGGCCAGCTCCAGGGCGCGCTTGGCGATCTCGGGGGCCACCCCTTCCAGCTCGAAGAGGATGCGGCCGGGCTTCACCACGGCCACCCACGCCTCCGGGTTCCCCTTCCCCTTCCCCATGCGCACTTCGAGGGGCTTCTTGGTGATGGACTTGTCCGGGAAGATCCGGATCCACACCTTGCCGCCGCGCTTGATGTGCCGCGTCATGGCGATACGGGCCGCCTCGATGGAGCGGTTGGTGATCCACCCGGGCTCCAGCGTCTGCAGGCCCCAGTCGCCGAAGGCCACGTAGTTGCCGCGCGTGGCCTTGCCGCGCATGCGGCCCTTCATCTGCTTCCGGTATTTGACTCGCTTGGGAGCAAGCATTTCTCAAGTCCTCCTCAGGCGTCCGTCGAGTAGGTGCGGCCGCGCCGGTTCTCGACGACCTCGCCCTTGAACACCCACACCTTCACCCCGATGGTGCCGTAGGTGGTGCGGGCGGTGGCCTGCGCGTAGTCGATGTCGGCCCGCAGCGTCTGCAGCGGGATGCGCCCCTCCTTGTACCCCTCGGTGCGGGCGATCTCGGCGCCGTTGAGGCGGCCGGCCACCTGCACCTTGATCCCCTCGGCCCCGGCGCGGAGCGCGTTCTGCACCGCGCGCTTCATGGCGCGGCGGAAGGAGACGCGCTGCACGATCTGGTGGGCGATGCTGTCGGCGATGAGCTGGGCGTCCACCTCGGGGCGCTTCACCTCCTCGACGTTGATCGCCACCTCGTTGCCGGGGGAGAGGCGGGCCAGCTCGTCACGCAGCTTGTCCACCTCGCTCCCGCCCTTGCCGATGACCACGCCCGGCCGCGCGGTGTGCACGGTGACGATGGTCTTCCCCGGCTTGCGCTCGATCTCCACCTCGGAGATGGAGGCGTGCCCCAGGCGCTGGTGCAGGTACTTGCGGATCGTCTCGTCCTCGACCAGCAGCTGCGGGAAGTTCCGCTCGGCGTACCAGCGGGACTTCCAGGGGGCGACGATCCCCAGGCGGAACCCTCTCGGATGCGTCTTCTGTCCCACGGGTCACTCCTTGCGGTCGACGACGATGATGACGTGGCTGGTCCGCTTGATGATCGGCGTGGCCCGCCCCATGGCGCGGGGCGAGAACCGCTTCAGCCGCGGGCCCTCGTTGACGTACGCTTCCCTCACCACCAGCTCGTCGGTGTCGAGGTAGTTCCCCTCGGCGTCGGACTTCTGGGTGGCGTTGGCCACGGCGGAGCGCAGCGTCTTCTCGATCGGCCGGGTGGCGGCCTTCTTCGAGAACTTCAGGATGCTGTAGGCCTCGTTCACGGCGCGCCCGCGGATCAGGTCCAGGACCATCCGCATCTTGCGGGGCGACATGCCGATGTTCTTGGCGATGGCGCGTGCCTTCATCTCGGGGTCTCCTCTCGTCGGCTAGCGCGCCTTGGCGCGCTTGTCGACGAGCTTGCCGCCGTGCCCGCGGAACATGCGGGTGGGGGCGAACTCGCCGAGCTTGTGGCCGACCATCTGCTCGGTGAGGTACACCGGGATGAACTTGTTCCCGTTGTGCACGGCCAGCGTGTGGCCCACGAACTCGGGGGTGATGGTGGAGGCGCGCGACCAGGTCTTGACGACCCGCTTCTCGCCGCGCTCGTTCATCGCCCGGATCTTCTTGAGGAGGCTGTCCTCGACGAACGGCCCCTTCTTCAGGCTTCTCGGCATGGTTCCTTTTCGCTCTTCGTCTCCCCGGGCTTCGTCCCGGGTTTGAGTCCACGTCGGTCTCTCGACCCAGTGGTGGACGCGATCTTTTTAGTCCTGAGTCCTAAGTCCTGAGTCCTGAACAACTTAGAACTTAGGACTTTGGACTTAGGACTGCCGTTCACTTCGTCGCCCGGCCGCGCTTGCGCCCGCGGACGATCAGCTTGTTCGACGCCTTCTTGTTGGCGCGGGTCTTCACCCCCTCGCGCTTCCCCCACGGCGACACCGGGGGACGCCCGCCGGAGCTCTTCCCCTCGCCGCCGCCCAGCGGGTGGTCGACGGGGTTCATGGCCACGCCGCGCACCTTGGGGCGCTTCCCGCGCCAGCGGTTGGCGCCCGCCTTGCCGATCGACTGCTTCTCGTGGTCGACGTTCCCCACCTGCCCGATGGTGGCCATGCACTCGCGGCGCACCATGCGCACCTCGGTGCTGGGCATGCGGAGCGTGACGTAGTCGCCCTCCTTGGCCGCGATCTGCACCCCGGCCCCGGCGGAGCGGGCCAGCTGGCCCCCCTTCCCCGGCTTCAGCTCCACGTTGTGCACCGTGGTGCCCAGCGGGATCTCGGCCAGCGGGAGCGCGTTCCCCACCCGGATGTCGGAGCCGGGCCCGGAGACCACGGTGTCGCCCTCGGCCAGGCCGCGCGGCGCCAGGATGTAGCGCTTCTCGCCGTCCTCGTAGCTGATCAGGGCGAGGTTGGCGGTGCGGTTGGGGTCGTACTCGATGCGAGCGACCTTCCCCGGCACGCCGTGCTTGTTGCGCTTGAAGTCCACGATGCGGTAGAGCCGCTTGTGCCCGCCGCCGCGGCGGCGGCTGGTCACCCGCCCGTGGTGGTTGCGCCCGCCGCTCTTCCCCAGGCTCTCGGTCAGCGCCTTCTCGGGGCGGCCCTGGTGGGTCACCTCGCTGAAGTCGTTGGTCTGGCGGAAGCGCGTCCCCGGCGTCACCGGCTTGAACTGCTTGGTCGGCATTGGCTCACACTCCTTCGAAGAGCTCGATGCTGTCGCCCTCCGCCAGGGTGACGACCGCCTTCTTCCAGGAGGCCTTCTTGCCCAGCCAGCGGCCCACGCGCTTGGCCTTGCCGCCATAGCGCATGGTGCGGACGTCCTTCACCCGCACGTTGAACTGCTTCTCGACCGCCTTGGCGATCTCGATCTTGTTGGCGTCCTTGTCCACCACGAAGGTGTAGGCGCCGAGCCGGTCGAGCTGGTCGTGGCTCTTCTCGGTCACGATCGGCTTGATGATGACGCGGTTCAGGTCAGGCATTGACGGCCTCCTCCTCGCGCGCGGCGCCCGAGCGGACGGCCTCTAGGGCGGCCTGCTCGATCACCAGCTGCCGCGCCTTCATGACGTCGTAGGCCGAAGCCTGGGCCAGCGGGAGCACCTCCACGTTGGGGAGGTTGCGCCCGGAGCGGTACACGTTCTCGTTCACCCCGTCGGTGAGCACCAGCACGCGCCGGGCCTCGGCCACCCCCACCTTGCCGAGCAGCTCGGCCAGGCGGCGGGTGCGGGGCGCGTCCAGGTCGAAGCGCTCGATGACGGTCACTTCCTCGGCCAGGGCCCGCACGTTGAAGGCGGACCGGCGGGCCAGCGCCTTGACCTTGCGCGGCACGTCCTGGTGGTACGAGCGCGGGTGCGGCCCGAAGACGATGCCGCCGCCGCGCCAGTGCGGGGCGCGGATGGAGCCCTGGCGGGCGCGGCCGGTGCCCTTCTGGCGCCAGGCCTTGCGCTTGCCGCCGGCGACCTCGCCGCGCGTCTTGGTGGCGGCGTTCCCCTGGCGCTGATTGGCCAGGTGCGCCTTGATCACGTGGTGCAGCACGGCCTCGTGGACGCGGCCGTCGAAGAGCTCCTCGGGGAGCTCCACGGCGTCGCCCGGCTCGCCCGCGGCGTTGAAAAAGCGTGCGTTCATGGTCTCAGGCCCTCACTGCTTCGTGACGTAGACATAGCCGTTCACGGGGCCCGGCACGGCGCCGCGCACGTAGAGCAGGTTCCGCTCCGCGTCGACCTTGGCCACCAGCAGGTTGCGCACCGTCTGCTGCGCGCTCCCCATGTGCCCCGGCAGCCGCTTCCCCTTGATCACCCGCGACGGGTTGGTGCCGGCGCCGATGGAGCCGGGGGCCCGGTGGATGCGGGTGGCGCCGTGGCTGGCGCGCCCGCCGCCGAAGCCATGGCGCTTCATCACGCCCTGGAAGCCGCGCCCCTTGGTGACGCCCGTGACCTTGACCCGCCCGCCGCGCTCGAAGGCGTCCACCGTGACGGTGGAGCCCAGCTCGGGCGTCTCCTCGAAGCGGAACTCGTGGAGCACGGCCGGGGCCTTCTCCAGCCCGGCGCGCGAGGCGTGTCCCTTCTCGGCGCGGGTGGCCCGCACGTCCTTCTGCGCTCCGAAGCCCAGCTGCACGGCGGCGTAGCCGTCGCGCTCGGGGGTGCGCACCTGCACGACGGGGCAGGGCCCCGCCTCGATGACGGTCACGGGCACGACGGCGCCGGACTCGTCGAAGATCTGGGTCATCCCCAGCTTGCGTCCGATGATTCCCGACATGGCGTCCTCCTCAGTCGACCTTGATCTCCACGTCGACCCCGGCCGGAAGATCCAGCTTGGTCAGCGCGTCGACCGTCTGCGGGCGCGAGTCGAGGATGTCGATGACGCGCTTGTGGGTCTTCAGCTCGAACTGCTCGCGGCTCTTCTTGTCCACGTGCGGCGACCGGTTGACGGTCCACCGCTGGACCCGCGTGGGCAGGGGGATGGGGCCGCTCACGGTGGCCCCCGTCTTCTGCGCCGTGCGGACGATGTCGGCCGTGGTCTGGTCGATCAGCGCGTGATCGAAGCCCTTCAGCCGGATGCGGATCTTGCCAGCCATTTATCAGTACCTCAGTCGAGGATCTCGGTGACGACGCCGGCGCCGACGGTGCGGCCGCCCTCGCGGATGGCGAAGCGCAGCTCCTTCTCCATCGCGATCGGCGTGATCAGCTCCACCGTCATCTGCACGTTGTCGCCCGGCATCACCATCTCCACCCCC